>CAZPCL010000107.1:0-3667 GCA_964585105.1 uncultured Methylobacillus sp. | reverse complement strand
TCTCTCTAGTAATAGTTCCAATCAAGATAGCGCGGAGGTATTTCAAACTAAATGGGATGAAGATTTTTTAGATGATGCCGACAATGTTACTAATTGGCTTAAGCAATTAAGTAAGGAGCAATTTTCACAAGTCTCTAAAGCTATGCTGGCATGGGGATCAGGAGATCCCTCCTGTGACGATGATGACTTCATTGATGAGCCTATGTCTGGGCAGGACATGGCATACCAAATGTTTAGTGAGGGGTGCTATGCAGATGAAGCAGAAGTGCTCGGTATAGAAATAGTTGAGGGTGATCATCCGGGTAGTCCCTATATTGCCGCTGAGTTGTCAATTCCGATTGCCGAGGCCAATAAAAAAGCCGATGCGGCTGGAATTTTTATCCGATTTCACCCGCAGGAGAACTAACCTTGGCAAAAAAACTTAAAGATTACGTGAGAATGGGATCTCAAGGTGATCGCAAAAAAGGAATCGATAAAGTTATCTATAAATGCCGCCATATAAAACGGTGGTATGAGAAGAATAAAGAACGGACGGAAAAGTCCGTTATTCTTTTAAATCTTCTGGATTCTGTCGCAGACTATCTTGAAGTTGCTAATGACTCTTTTGGTAAGCATATCTCGATATTAGCCATGGCAACCAGAAACCAATATGAGTTATCCCTAAGAATTACTTCATTGATACAAGATGAAAAGGAGATAGATAAATGGCAATCCGAATCAATTACCGATGGCATTCAAGCTTACGAAGGCATCTTATATATGTCTGAGAAATCAACTCCTGAGACAGCAAGTATTCAGGATGAGATCGATAGTTTGGTGCGGTTGAGGAAAAAATGGGGTTTACCTGTCGTGAAAAACTCAATGGGATCCGGAAATTTAGCGGGCAAAGTAGGAATGCAAGAAGAACACTTAGCCTTCTTTAAACTATATTCCAAACTGGTACATCCTAGTTCTTTAGTGGTAAATAAGAAAGATTACTCCACCGATATCTTTTTCCCAATCCTAGAAATAAATCTACAAAAAAATGCTTTAAGCTCTATAAATATGGTGTGTGAAGCATTACAAATACCATCTAAAGTCAGTAAACAATATGGTCCCCAAATTGATGGGAGTTAAGGTTCTCAACCAATAAATTCAATGAACAGTTTCTCTACTCTGAGTTAACGACGAATAAACAACATGAATGAGACAAGCTTTATATTCCATCACCTCTATGAAATTTCGTAGGTCATCAGACTTATAATCCCAAATCTCGGAGATAAATTTATCAACTGACGTTTGATTTTCAACGGCTTCTCCCCAAATAGGGATCGGTGATAAAGTCAGACCAGAGTGACTAAAGGGAAGTAGTTGTTCCGGATATGCATCATCAAAATCCTTTGCACAATCAAGAACCCATGAATACCATTCCTGAGGTGAAGTGGCGTCAAGACCAATACGTTCTTTTTGTTCATAAAAGAAAACATGCGATTGAAATCCCCACATTTGCCGTCCATATTCCTCGCTAATACCAGACATAAGATTGTATAGCGGGACTTGCAAAGGCAGGTGTCCATAAAATCGCTCAAATGAATTAGTGCTCAATGATTTAAAGATTACCCCAAGAACAAGAGGTAGACGCGAAGTTAGCACAGAATGAAATTGCATAGCCCCACTAATATCACTGGTCGCTTTTAATTGCATTTGGAAGACACCGCATAAGTACGCATCTAATAATGACTTATTCCACGAAGCTGTATCCTGCCCTAAAGCTTTAATGAGGGACCACATCATCCGAGAACTCTCAGATAAGGTATTGATAGCGCTAATTGAAGGATCGAGTAAGCCATTATCCAAAGCACGAAAAATTGTATGGGGAACCATCCCCTCCCTAACATGCATTTCTCTTAATTCTATGGTGGCACCAGACCTAAAGTAGAATTCATCAAGTATGGAGTCATAACCACCATAAAATTCACCCACCACTTCATCGAGATTAATACTTCTATCGTGAGGGGCGACGATCTCCATAGTTTTAATAATATTGACCAGCTCACTTTCAGGTCTTGGAGTGCCTACATGCAAGCCCAATAAGACAAAAATACCATGTACTTGAATTCTTGACAGGCCAAACTCACAAACACGCTCAGCAAAAATCCGAGTTTCGACTGGTAATCCTTCAAGATCGGTGCCTAAAAGAATATCACTCAATTTTAAAGTCTCATTTTAAGATTAGATTTAACGCTATACCGAACTCTGTAAATTAGCATACTTGGCCCTTGCAGAGATTTCAATAAAGTCAGACCAAGCCTGCATAACCTCACGTCGTGGTTCGATATACTCAGCTTTATTATAAACTGCTCTCAGTTTATTCTTGTCTTGGTGTGCAAGCGCTTTTTCTATGTAGTCGCTCGGAAAGCCTTTTTCGTTAAGATACGTGCTAGCTACTTTTCTAAAACCATGGGATACAAACCTCCCCTTATACCCCATCCTTTTAATAACCATATTTGCTGATTGTGAGCTCATATAGCTATTAGGGTTTCTCTGACTGGGAAATACATATTCTCTATGGCCCGACAAAGGGTGCATTACCTCTAAGAGCTTAAGGCTTTGATTAGATAGGGGTACTACATGATCATCAAGGTCATTCCGCGTAGCCTTACCCGCTTGTTTCATTCTTATTCCGGGGATAATCCAAACTTTTTTATCAAAATCGATTTCTTCCCATCGACTGGCGGCGGCTTCCGCAGGCCTAACCATGGTATGCATTAGCCACTCAATCTGGCATCTTGTAGTGAGCTGTATCTGTACCATGGATAAGTCTTTCAAGAACGGACCAAGTTGTTCTGGAGTAATTGCGGGGAGTTGCGTTACTTTTGGCGCAGTGAAGGATTCACTTAGATCATACAAAAAATTGTGCTCTGCCAAGCCTCGACTTACGGCATAGTTCATGACTTCTTTTAACCTACTACATAACCTTCTTAAAGTCTCCAAGTTGCCAGAATGCTGGAGACAGAGTAGCTTCTCATAAACGATGTTCGCGCGGATTTTCTGTATTGGGATGTCGCCTAATTTTGGGAAAACATGTAGTTCCAACGATCGCCAAATATCATTGGCATAATCATTAGTTACGGTAGGCTTCTTTTTATCTGTAAACCAACTCTTGGATACGTCCTTTAATGTTAAGGTTTCTATTGGTGCCCCATTTTTATCGTTCGGATCAAGGCCTTTTCCCAATAATAAATTACACGAGTCTCTTTTTTCTCGCGCCTCTTTAAGACTAACAGAAGGATAAGATCCGAATCCTTTGGTCCTGCGCTTATTTAACATTGGACTCTTGTATCGAAAGATCCAAGTCTTGTGGGATAACTTAGGATTACTTAGATTTGGTGTAGCTTTAAGATATAAGCCCTCACCATCGCCCAGAGTACTTTCCTTTCCAGCAATACACTGGAAGGTTTTAACTATTTGGACATTAAGTTTATTTGAGGTTCTAGACAATGTACCATTTCTCTTACGAATAAAAAGAAATGTTACTTTAAATGTACCTTTTACTGCAAGGCCTTAAAGAATCATAAAAGACACTATAGTATATTAAGTTATTGTTTTTAATATATATAGTGCCTTTAATGAACTTCAATGGTACTTATAAAACAGCTATTTGGTGGAGGCGGCGGGAATTGAACCC
>CAZPCL010000106.1:0-3682 GCA_964585105.1 uncultured Methylobacillus sp. | reverse complement strand
GGTAATAGCAGTATAGTACAGTAATTTACCACGCGATGCAGCACGAACTAGTAGTGCTACTACTACTACTACTGCTGCTGCTGCTGTGCACTGCTCCTACTATTATATTTGCCCACCGACTGACGAAGGAAGGCTGGCGAGTAGTACACGAGGAAGGCGGGGCCGCCCTCGGTCAGCGGCGAGGCGGAGTAGGCCTGCCCGAGGATATGATTTCGGTGCACGTTGTGTGGTTTCAGCTCCTACTGTACACGTAGAACTGCAGTAGAACTGCAGCCTCTAGCATACAGGCCTGCCCGACGATGCCAGTGCGTGCCATCTCGATCGCCAACGTCTCCCGGTCGTCGTCGGACAGTGCATGGAACGCCTCAACCACCGTTGGTTGCGCCGCCGGAGATTGTACCTGCACGACCAGCCGCATAAGTGCCACGGCCTCGGGGCCGAAGGGCAGCGGTCCGACGGCGTCAGGCCAGCGTGACACGAGAAAACGCTCCTGGGGGCATTTAGGGCCACAGGTTGAATGCTAGGATATAGAAGCTAGATCCTAAGCACAGGACTGATCGCGCGCTGCTGGTTCGAGCAGGAGGTATGCTGATGAGGAGGCGCACCATCAGCTGGGTCTCGTTGAGAGTGGCGAGCTGCTGCACGATGGGAAAGGAATCGATGAACGAGTTGAGGACGGCGTGGGGAAACTTTAGAACAAACTTCTCGGCGCCTGCGAGTGGTAGCATGTGTAGTGATACACCCAGCGAACTAGCTTGCTAAGTAGCAAACTAGCTTACAAATGAGTACTCACCTGCAAGCGGCGTCCCCTCGGCACCGGCGAGGTCGGTCAACCAATGAACAAAGTAGAAGGCCACGTCGGCAGCACTCATGCCACCGCCCTCGAGCAGCTGCTTGAACTTGGTAAGCAGCGCACCTGGTGGCGCCTCCGCTTGCACGAGCCACCCGTGATTGAACGAGAGCTCAGCCTGCGTGAAGCGCACAGGCGCGCGTTGCTCGGCCGGCAGATCGGCGTAGCATGGTAGCGCGTCGGCATCATGCGTCAATACGTAGCCGAGAGCAGCGTCATGGTCGCGGATCACCTCGCCCTCCCGGTAGCCTCCGAAGGGTGCGTGTGCCGCCAGTACGGTGGGCAGTAGACACTCTGTCTTCATCACGTCATGGATCGCAGTGAGCACAAGCATCGCACGCGTGCGCTCAACGCACACCGCCGCGCCGCCAGCCTCGGTGCGGCGCAGCAGGCCTGCGTCTACCATGAGTACGTGTAGCTGCGCCCAGTCATGCGTGTGCAGGAAGGCAAGCCGCTTCTCCTGCTCGGGCGTGTTCGCGGCGACAGACAATTTGCCGCTATTGCTCGTCCCGTCGGGACGTGGCGAGCTCTTGAACGAAGCGTTCCTCTTACCAGAAGGCGGTGGGCGAGACAACTTGTGGAGCGACTCGCCTTCGCCCTCCCAGCCCTCCTTCTCCACACCCAGGCAGAAGCCGCTTTGTCCACCGAGGCCCTGCGATCCATCGACCTCATCTAGTTCGAGCCGCATCAGCCAGTAGACGCAGAAGAGCGCGCCGAACGTGCGGCAGTACTCCACGTGCACCGTTCTCCCGCTCGTGCTTGATTTCCTGTCGTCGCTGCCCGGGAGGTGGGTTGCGCCCTTGCTAAAGAGGATCGCCGCGCTTGCCTCCACAGTATCTGCCGCAGGGCTGCAGCCACCGAGGTATAACTGCAGCTCTGGAAAACAGCGCACCATGTCAGCGTGGAACTCCTTGAGGCTGTACGATGGGTCGCGCATCCGACCCGCCACGCGCGTCAGCAACGCTGAGGCGGCTTCCGGTGCGAGCAGAGGCCTGACCAGCTCCAGCTGCCTTCGGAGGCTGCTGCCTGCTTCAAGGGATCCGGAACTAAAGCGGGAGGCCCGGCCGCTTGCTTGGATCAATTGAATACCCGCGTCGCCTAGGATATCATTTGGAGCCACCAGAGCGGCTGCGGTCTTCGGTGAGCGCATCGAAAGCATCGAGCCGCCGCTAAAGACCCCGCTGACCCGCCTTGCGCGCGGCTTGCCCATAATCTCGTCGAAGGCGTCTTGCAGCCCGGGGGTGAGGAGCTCGTCGGACGTTTCGTAGGCGAGCGTAGCGTCAGGGCCGAGTTCCTGCTTGTAGGGGCTGCGCAACGAGAAGAGGCAGTAGGACGACATGGCGTGGATGAGCAGCCACACGCTCATGCTGAGCCCCGCGCTCGAGGTCCAGATGAAGATCTGGCTTGCCATCAGGCGCGTGGCGACCGTGTTGAGCGTGGAGCTCAGTATGGTGAAGAAAACGGCTACCGCGAGCTGACGGCCGCAGCGCACAATGCGCCTCTCCTTCTCGTGAAGGTCCGCCAGCTGCGGTGTCATGTGATTAGCCGCCTTGTGCTCGACCGCCTTGCTCCCGGCGGGCAAGAAGATCTTCCTGATGACCCTGCTTGCGTCGCTCCAACGCTCTCGCGCAGACTTGAGCGCGGCACTCTGCGGCTGCGAGATGTGCTTGGTGGTGAGCCGGCAGAGTGACACCATTACACTAGAGATGTGCCTGGTGATGATAGGATGGTGGTGGTGATAAACGTGGTTAGGGGTAGGGCGAGGGAGGTACGCCCTCCAGTCAGAGTGAGGCCGGGACGAGGGTAATGGCTACATGCGTGGGTGAGACTGCGTCCTTTGGGACCTGTCATCGCCGGTCAACTGAGATATCTTGCTGCGTGGGGCTCTTTTGCTTCCGGTGCGCTGCATCATTGCTATACTCGACGACATGCGCCGGAAGACCCCTGCGATCTTGTGCGATGCGTACAGAACGAGGACTCCTACAGAGGTCAGGGTGAGGACGTTGAGCACAGCCCATATCCCTGACCGTCCTGTGCCCCAGCGGCCCAGGTCCAGTGCCCTGAACCCGGCCAGTCTCGTGATGAGCAGCAAGGTGGATAGCGCAATGTACGAGATCATCGAGATGCTGATGACCGTCCGGACACGCGCCAGTCGCTTTGAGACAGAAGCCACGCGCGTGCTCGCCATCAAGAACTCGACCAGCACGAGGCCTTGGCAGAGAGCCCCCGCCGAAGCAGAGGTGCAAGCTATGACTGCCGCCGCGCGCAGCGACTGTGACGATCGCAAGAGAAGTGCGTGTGCGATGTGTTCGAGCGTGGTTGTGCGCACTCCACAGGACACCCGCGATTGTCTCAGACGTGTGCATCGCACCCACGCCAAACAGGGACGGGTCGCTCAAACTCACCACGCGAACCGCGCATAGTGCTGCATAAGACAGTGCCGCCACCTCGACAAAGACAGCGAACTTGAGTAGGTTGCCCTTGACTCTCAGCCGTGCAACGAGATACGTCGCGTACGAGTGATATGCGAGCACCAGCACAGAACCAGTGAAGCCTAGGCATGTGAGCACGAAATGCGCAGTGGCTTCCCTGGTGGAACTGGCACGACACACCCCTCCCTCATCAGGAACAGCGCCCTGAGCATGGAGGCAGCCGCACATTCCGTCGCCGTTGCACATCAGGTACACGCTGCAGTCCTCATCGCGATCGCAGCCCGTCGTCTGGTTCATTTGCCGTTCACAGTACCGGCCAGACTCAGAAGTGGATCGACGATCGAACAAGAAGTCGTAACCGATGTAACGACAGAGGAGGGGGGGGGGAGAAATCTTCTCC
>CAZPCL010000105.1:0-3683 GCA_964585105.1 uncultured Methylobacillus sp. | reverse complement strand
CAAGAAAAACTATTGCAATTGCAAAAGTCCAAACAACATCACTTCTTAACCAGTCACATGAGGTGGTAAAAATTCTCTCCATAAAAGTAACCGAAGCATCGCATTCAACACCAACTAACTTTGTAAGTGCATCCCAAAAAATACTAAATCCGTAAATCATACCTATAGATAAATGAATGAATAAAGCAGCAGGGGGGACCATCCATCGATTGAATGCTTTGTCCGCAATAATTCTATCTTTTCCTAATATCTCAAACATAAAAATTCCTTGGAAGTTTTCTATATATTTAATCATAAGCTATTTCTTACAAATTTTCTTAGGATTTATTAAATTAAAATATTTCATATAAATGTCATATAAATGTCATATAAATGTCATAATATAAAAATAAAAATTTGAAAGGTACCTAAAGTGGCAGCAAATATACTTATAGTTGAAGATGAAAGCTCCATTCTAGAATTAATATCACTAAATCTTCATCAGGCTGGTTTTAATCCAATTCGAGCTATTAGCGCTGAATATGCAGATAACTTAGTCAAAGAAACATTGCCTGATTTAATAGTTCTTGACTGGATGTTACCTGGAATGAATGGAATTGAATTTGCTAAAAGACTTAGAGCAAATTCAACAACTAAATCAATTCCAATTATTATGTTAACTGCAAAAGGAGATGAGGATAATAAATTAGAGGGTTTAAGTGTAGGAGATGATTACCTCACAAAACCTTTTAGTCCAAGGGAATTAGTAGCACGAATCAAAGCATTGATTAGGAGAAGGAGTCCAGAGTTAGTTAATGATCCAATAATAGTTGAAGGCTTAGTTCTTGATCCAAGCTCTCACAAAGTACAAATAAACAATAAAATTATTAATGTAGGTCCTACTGAATTTAAAATACTCCATTTATTTATGAAGAATTCTGATCGTGTTTATAGTCGAAATAAAATTCTTGATAAAATTTGGGGAAATAAATCAGAAATAGATGATAGGACAGTTGACGTTCATATAAAAAGATTAAGAGGGTCGCTTAAACAATCTGGTTATGATAAATTAATTCAAACGGTGCGTGGGGCTGGCTATAGATTCTCTAAGGAATTGGAATAAACATAGCAAGTAATCCTAATTATGATTAAATTAATCACTCAATAAAGAGATAAATATTTTGCAAGACATTCGTTGGAGCACATTCTGGTTTTTTGTATTTGAGATTTTATTATTTCTCATTATTTCTAATATTTATTCGATAGAAGACGGGTTAATTGTTTGCTTATTCTTAATGAGTTGTTTTTTAATTTTACATGTATTTTGGATTTATAAGCTCTCGAATTGGCTTAGTAATCCTTCATTATCAAACCTACCTCACGGTACAGGAATCTGGCAACACATATTTACTAAACACTATCAGATTCATAAAGAAAGTAAGAAATCTAAAAAAAATCTTGTTTCAACACTAGATCAATTTACTCAGGCTGCAGAAGCATTAATGGACGGTGTTGTTGCCCTAAACGAAAGTAATGAAATTATTTGGAGCAACAAAAGATCCCAATTAATGCTAAATTTAAATTCAAAAAAAGATACAGGGCAGCCTATTAATTATATATTTAGGAATACAGATTTAATTAGCTATCTCGAAAAAGGTAACTACGAAGAATCAATTAAGATAAATCTAGACGCAGGCAACACCAAAATAATTGAGATAAAAATTGTAAGGTTTGGAGAAAAGCAAAAAGTATTAATTGCGAAAGATATAAGTCAGGCAATCAAAATAGAATCTGATAGGAAAGAATTTATATCTAATGTTTCTCACGAATTGAAAACTCCTCTCACTGTTATCTCAGGATTTATTGAAACACTTGAAGATATTCTTAAAATTAAAGGTCAAGAGCACAAAAAAATATTAAAAATGATGGGTGATCAGGCTCACAATATGTCTAAACTTATTGATGATTTACTATTACTATCAAATGTTGAATCAAGTCTTTTTCAAAATCGCTCTGAGAAACTTTTTATAAATAAAATGATTAGTAAAATTAAAAAATCTGTTTCTGTTTTGGATTCAAAAAATCATATAATCAAATATCAGATTGATCAAAACCTTCAGGTATATGGGTCTAAGAAAGAGATAGAAAGTGCATTTACAAATTTAATTACTAATGCTATCAGATACACTAACAAAAATGGTTCAATATCTATTAGTTGGGGTTTGATAAATGGATTACCTATTTTTGAAGTTAGAGATAATGGTAATGGAATTGAAAAAAAGCACATCCATAAGATTACGGAAAGGTTTTATAGGGTTGATCCTGATAGAAGTAGGCAAACCGGTGGAACTGGACTTGGACTTTCAATAGTTAAAAATATTATTAATCAACACAATGGAGAATTAAAAATTACTAGCGAAATTGGTAAGGGTAGTACTTTTAAATTAATCTTCAGTGACGAATCGATTGTTAATTAAAATGAAAATTTTAATACTTTTATTAACTCTAGTATTATTTTCTTGCTCCTCATCAACTCTTGAGAGAAAAGACTCTACACAATACGATAAAGGATCTATAAATCAATTTGGTAAGACAGATTTTGACCGAATGGCTGATTATGAAATCCGTGAAAATATAGAAAGTTTAAAAATATTAATGATTAAATTTTACAAAAGAAATCCTAATCAATTAAAAAAAAGCACTGCTGATAACGCAGAGAAAATGACTAATTGGGTATTTAATGGTGATCATGACTGGAAATTTGAGAGAATAAATAATGCTCAAGGTATTAATGCATTAAATCAAGTTTTTGATGATAATTACAAAGGTGACAGAGTTTTATCATTAATTACTGGTCTTTACACTATGCTCATAAAAGCCCATGGTGATAAAAAAGAATTTTATATGTTTGATTCATTAGACCCGCAAAAAATTTACAATGCCTCAAGAAATTTTGAAATAATTGTTTGGAAGCTCTCTTCTAAAAAAAAATCTACCAACGAACCTTATTTAATCTCTAATGGTCTTAACAGTGAAGATATTAACTTATCTTTTGAAAGAGAGTTTGGAAAGATAATAGGGCGGACAGACTACTTCGCATTTACCTTGTCAGAAAAAACAGAAAGAGCAGTAACAAGAGCGATTCAAAGCTTTACGACTGGGATTTTCTTGCCATTTTAATTATAAAAGAATTTTCTCAATCCCACCTTTTGTAACTTTCTCCACATATTCTTGTAGCCACTTGTCACCTAAATTATGCTTTGCTAGTTCTACAACAATATAATCAGCTTCGGTATTAGTATCATCGCCATATCTTGCAAGCCCCTGGAGACAAGAAGGGCATGATGTAAGAATTTTCACTGGATACTGATTTAGGTCAGTTGTCTTTGGTAACTCTTTTAACCCCTTCTCAATTTCTTCCTGTTTCCTCATCTTCACTTGTGATGCAATATCGGGTCTTGCTACAGCAAATGTACCTGATTCCCCACAACACCTGTCGTTAAGTGGTATATCTTGGTCCATTAATGCATTTGTAACCTCAGTAGGAGAATAAGTTTTCATTGGGCTATGACATGGATCATGGTACATATATTGTTGACCATTAATACCCTTCATCTTTACGCCTTTTTCCATCAAGTACTCGTGTATATCAAGTAAGCGGCAATCTGGGAAAATTTTTTCGAATTCATATTTTTGTAATTGAT
>CAZPCL010000104.1:0-3724 GCA_964585105.1 uncultured Methylobacillus sp. | reverse complement strand
ATAATGCCTAGAGCAAATCGTAGCGTACCCGCTAGAGCAAGACATAAAAAAGTTTTAAAAGCCGCAAAAGGTTTTCGTGGAAGAAGAAAAAATGTTTACAGGATAGCTAAACAAGCCGTTATGAAAGCCGGCCAATATGCCTATCGTGATCGAAGAGCAAAGAAAAGAGTATTTAGAGCGCTATGGATAGCTAGAATTAATGCTGGTTCGAGAGAGTGCGGCCTTACATACAGTCGCTTTATGAATGGACTGAAAAAAGCATCGGTTGAAGTTGATAGAAAAGTATTGGCTGATATGGCTGTTTTTGATAAACCAGCTTTTGAGAAGTTTGTTGAGTTAGCTAAAACTGGTCTCGGTAATTAAATATTAAATTTTTTTTAAAAAAGGAGACCTATGCGTCTCCTTTTTTATTAGAATAGGTATATGGATAATCTAAAAAAATTAATTGAAGAAGCAAAAAAAGATTTTGAGAAATGTAGCACTTTAACAGAACTTGATAACTCAAAATCAAAATACATAGGTAAAACAGGACCCCTGACTGAAGCTATGCGTGGGCTTTCTAAATTACCAAAAGAAGAAAAGCCAAAGGTAGGCGCTTTTATCAACGAGGTTAAACAATCAATTGAGTTATTATTAACAAACAGAAAAGATAGCATTCAAAAAGAAGCAATGTTATCGCAATTAGAAAATGAGTATATCGATGTTACTTTGCCAGGATTAAAGCAGGCAGAAGGAAGTCTTCATCCAATATCTTTAACAATGAGTCGAATAGAAAATATTTTTCATTCAATTGGTTTTGATATAGCCAGTGGACCTGAAATTGAGGATGATTATCATAATTTTACTGCTTTGAATATTCCAGAATCACACCCCGCCAGAGCAATGCATGATACTTTTTATGTCGATAAAAACCATGTTTTAAGGACACACACCTCACCAGTACAGGTAAGGTATATGAATGATAATAGACCGCCTTTGAAGGTTATTTCACCAGGTAGGGTTTATCGTGTAGATTCAGATGCCACCCATTCCCCAATGTTCCATCAAGTTGAGGGTTTGTGGGTTGATAAAAAAGTTAACTTTGCAAATCTCAAAGGGATAGTTCAGGATTTCTTACAGAAATTTTTTGAAGATAGCGATTTAATAATCCGCTTTAGACCTTCTTTCTTTCCGTTTACAGAGCCATCTGCAGAGATTGATATGAGTTGGAATGGAGGCTGGTTGGAGATTGGAGGTTGCGGAATGGTACATCCACAAGTTCTGAATCAAGTAAACATTAACCCCGAAGAATTTCAAGGCTTTGCATTTGGTTTGGGTGTTGAAAGATTAACTATGTTGAAATATCAAATTAATGATTTAAGACCTTTTTTTATAAATGACCTCCGTTTTTTGAAGCAATTTGGAGGGCAATAATGCAATTTTCTAAGAAGTGGCTCCAAGAATTTTTTGATAAACCAATCGATTCAATCGATTTGGATAAGGTTTTGACTATGTCTGGATTAGAAGTGGATGAAGTTCAAGACCTATCTAATTTATCAAATTTAGTGGTTGTGGCTGAAATAATTAGTATGGAAAAACATCCAGATGCCGATCGATTAAATGTGTGCCAGGTAAACGTGGGTTTAGAAAAACCACTCCAAATTGTTTGTGGTGCACCAAACGCAAGGGCTGGGATTAAAGTTCCTTGTGCTCTAGTAGGTGCTAAATTAGCTGAATTTGAGATTAAAAAAGCTAAGTTAAGGGGTGTTGAGTCCAATGGTATGCTTTGTTCAGCAAAAGAAATAGGCTTAAGTCAGGATTCTGAGGGTCTTTTTGAGCTTGGGTTAGACAAAGAAGCTGGACATTTAATAACTGAAGCATTGGAATTGAACGATGAAATTTATACTTTATCTCTAACTCCAAATCGAGCTGACTGCTTAAGTATGATAGGTATTGCGAGGGAGTTTTCTGCTTTAGCGGAGCTTCCATTAAAGGTAATTAAGGATATACCTGTCAAAGATACCTATATATCAAACCAGGAAGTTAAAATATTAGAGAAAAATGCTTGTCCTAGGTACTGTGGAATTCAAATCAAGAATATTGATAATAAAGTTATATTACCAAGATGGATGTTGCAGAAGTTAGAGCGTGGTGGAATAAACTCAATAAATCCAGTTGTTGATATAACAAACTTTGTTTTGCTTGAGATGGGGCAACCACTTCACTCATTTAATCAGTCTCAAATCCATGGAGAAATATCAGTTAGAAGGGCAAATAAAGATGAATCATTAGATTTACTGAACGATCAAAATATTAAATTTAAGGGCGGTGAATTAATTATTTCAGACGAAAAAGCCCCTTTAGCTCTTGCTGGAATAATGGGGGGGGAGTCGTCATCAGTTAATAAAAATACCACAGAAATATTTATTGAGAGTGCGTATTTTGATCCAATTGATATTTCAGGTAGAGCAAGGTCATTTGGACTGAATACGGATTCATCTCATAGGTTTGAAAGAGGAGTTGATTTTAATAACACCTTAAAGAGTTTGCAGCGAGCATCAGCATTAATAATTCAGATTTGTGGCGGCAATTGTTCTAATTTTATTGATATAAAGAATATCCTACCAAAGAGAGAGTCGATTAAACTTCGCACTCAGAAAGTATCGGATATTATGGGAGTGGAGTTAAGTGATGTTGATATTAAATCAGTTCTAGATAAATTAAATTTAAAGTATATTGATCAAAAATCAACTTTTTTGGTAACACCACCTAGCTTTAGATTTGACTTATCAATTGAGGAAGATTTAGTTGAAGAGGTTATAAGGGTTTATGGGTATAACAAAATCCCTGCTTTGATGCCTTCTAGTCAGACCAAAACTTTACCATCACCAAGTAATAAAAAAAATATTTATTCAATAAAAAATTCATTAGTTAACTTAGGTTATAACGAGGTGGTAAGTTACAGCTTTATTGATAAAGAAACTGAAGAGAAGTTACATTCAAATTTAGATTTAATTCAAATCCAGAATCCTATTGCTTCACAAATGAATGTTATGCGATCTAGGATTTGGGGAAGCCACATAGAGGCATTAATTTATAATCTCAATAGAGGGCAGAATCAGGTAAGAATATTTGAGATTGCTCCTGTGTATAAAAAGATAAAATCCAACTTTCAGGAGGTTACGGTGCTATCCGGACTTGTCTATGGAGGTAGCATGCCGGAGCAGTGGAATCATAAAAAAAGAGAAATAAATTTTTATGATTTAAAAGGGGATATAGAAACTATCTCAAGTAATTTATTAAGTATAGATACACCTATAAATACTATCCCAGGAGCCCTTCATCCAGGACAGGCAGCTGAATTAATATCGGATAGAGATTCGGTTGGATGGATGGGTCAGCTTCATCCAGAATGGCAACAAAAGTATGATTTACCTGAAAAAACTTATTTATATGAATTAACACTAGAAAGTTTGGTAAATTTACCTAAACTCGATATTAAATTACCAACTAAATTTCCTCCCTTAAGGCGCGATATATCAGTTGTAGTTGATAAGGATATTAAGGTTGGGGAGATTATTAAGGCAGTTAACCATGTAGAAATTGATCGTTTAATAGAGTTTCGTCCTTTTGATATATATGAAGGTAGTGGGGTAGGGGACAGTAAAAAAAGTATTGCTTTTCTGATACTTATGCAAGATACTTATAAAACACTTGAGGATGAAGAAGTAAATAACATAGTAAA
>CAZPCL010000103.1:0-3724 GCA_964585105.1 uncultured Methylobacillus sp. | reverse complement strand
CAATGACTTCCGGGCTTTTGAAACGCTATGAGCGTTGGTGAACAGGTCACATGATAATTACATCATGCCGCCCATACCACCACCCATACCGCCCATACCACCACCCATACCGCCCATGTCTGGCATACCGCCAGCATCGTCTGAAGGTGCGTCAGCAATCATACATTCAGTAGTCAACATCATGCCAGCAATAGACGCTGCAGCTTGAAGCGCAGTACGTGTTACTTTGGCAGGATCTAAGATGCCCATATCGATCATGTCACCGTAACCACCAGTGCTAGCGTTATAACCGTAGTTACCAGAACCGGCCTTAACCTTGTCTACCACAACAGAGGCTTCGTCACCTGAGTTAGTAGCAATTTGGCGCATAGGTGCTTCCATTGCTTTAAGAGCAACTTTAATGCCTACAGTTTGGTCAGGGTTTTCGCCTTCTAGATCTTGAATGCCTTGTAGAGCACGAATTAGAGCAACACCACCTCCTGGCACTACACCTTCTTCAACAGCAGCACGGGTTGAGTGCAATGCGTCTTCTACACGGGCTTTCTTCTCTTTCATTTCTACTTCAGTAGCAGCACCAACCTTGATTACGGCAACGCCGCCCGCAAGCTTAGCAACACGCTCTTGTAGCTTCTCACGGTCATAGTCTGAAGAGGTATCAGCAATCTGAGCACGAATCGCAGTAACGCGACCTTCGATAGCAGTTGCTTCGCCTATACCATCAATAATGACAGTAATTTCTTTCGACATAGTCACACGCTTAGCTTGGCCCAGCTGCTCTAGGGTAGCTGTCTCTAAAGACAAACCAATCTCTTCAGAAATAACAGTAGCACCGGTTAACACAGCAATGTCTTCAAGCATGGCCTTACGACGATCGCCAAAACCAGGTGCTTTAACAGCACATACTTTAACAATACCGCGCATGTTGTTCACTACTAAAGTAGCTAAGGCTTCGCCTTCAACGTCTTCAGCAACGATCAATAGTGGACGGCCAGACTTTGCAACAGCTTCTAAAATTGGCAGCAAGTCACGGATGTTTGAGATCTTCTTGTCAACCAACAATAAGAAAGGTGTTTCCAACTCTGCTGTCATGTTCTCATGGTTGTTTACAAAGTAAGGTGACAAGTAGCCACGGTCAAACTGCATACCTTCTACAACGTCTAGTTCGTCTTGTAGAGAAGTACCTTCTTCTACGGTGATAACGCCTTCTTTGCCTACTTTTTCCATCGCTTCAGCGATGATACGGCCAACAGTGCTGTCAGAGTTAGCAGAAATAGTACCTACCTGAGCAATGGCATTAGTATCTGCACATGGCGTAGCCATAGTTTCAAGCTGAGCTACTACTGCAGCAGACGCTTTGTCGATGCCGCGCTTAAGATCCATTGGGTTCATGCCAGCGGCTACAGCCTTAAGGCCTTCGTTTAGGATCGCTTGGGCCAAAACAGTGGCAGTTGTTGTACCGTCACCAGCTACATCGTTGGCCTGGGAAGCAACTTCCTTCACCATTTGTGCGCCCATGTTCTCGAACTTGTCTGCCAATTCGATTTCTTTAGCTACAGACACACCATCTTTAGTGATGGTAGGTGAGCCAAAGGCTTTGTCTAATACTACGTTACGGCCTTTAGGGCCTAAGGTTACTTTTACAGCATCGGCTAGGATGTTTACGCCGTTTACCATACGGCTACGAGCCGAATCACCAAATCTTACTTCTTTAGCTGCCATGTGAAAAATTCCTGTATCAAAAATAGAGTTAAATTAAGCTTCAAGAACGCCATAGATTTCGCTTTCGCTAACGATAAGCACTTCTTCACCGTTGATCTTAGCCGTGCTGTTACCTGCGTACGGGCCAAACAATACTGTGTCGCCAACCTTAACGCTCATTGCTTTTTGTTCGCCATTGGTCGTAATACGGCCAGGGCCTACTGCCAGAACTTCACCTTGATTTGGCTTTTCTGCAGCACTACCCGGTAGCACGATGCCACCAGCACTAGTTGCTTCTTCTTCTTGACGACGAATTACAACGCGATCATGTAAAGGACGGATGCTCATTACTCTATACTCCTAAAGTGCACGTATCTCCGGCTAATCCGGAATTGTTTTTCTATTAACGAACTTATACATATGGGGTGAAATGTACTTTTCAATAGCAAAATCAAAATAAAGTCACGATAACTAAACTTTATTCAACCTTATCCTGTGGCTGGTTATCTTGCTGTGTTTCAAACTCCCCATCTATTATACTTTCATCGCGGCTAAAGCCTGAAGTGAAACCACCACCTGCAACATTGGCACCAGAAAAAGCTTTAAAGCGTCCCATCAAGCGCGAAGCAAAAAATTGCCGAGTATGCGGCACCAACAATAAAAACCCGATCGTATCGGTAACAAATCCTGGCGTTAATAGTAGAGCACCGCCTACGGCGAGCAAAATACCTTCTAACATTTCCTGAGCTGGTATTTGGCCTGCTTGAATACGCCAACTGGCCCGGCTTAAAGTCGCTAAACCTTGATGACGTAACAGGTTAATACCTATAAACGCAGTAAGTAACACCAAGGCAATAGTCCATAGTGCACCAATTTGTTGGCCCACTTGTATGAGAACCACCATTTCCACTATTGGTACGGCGATAAATAAGGCAAAAAGAAAACGCATAATAATGTAATCCTGGTTAAGTTAAGCTCAGTTAACTGTATTTCTTATATGCGGCCATACAATAAAAATGAAAGCCCCCCACCAATCACATCCAAAACAACCAAAACAATCACAAAAAGAACACTTACTTAACGAGCCATTGCTAAGGCGCCAACAACTATACCAAACCATAGCTGCAATCCCCCACGGTAAAGTGGCAAGTTACTCTCAACTAGCGGCCCTTGCTGGGCAAGCTGGCGCAGCGCGGTGGGTGGGTTGGTGTTTAAGGCATTTGCCTAAAGATTCCAGTTTACCTTGGCACCGGGTGATTACTGCCAGCGGCAAACTACCCTTCCCAATGGCAACAGCAGATTATGTGCAGCAGCGTGAAAAACTGGAACTAGAAGGAGTACCATTACAAAACAATAAAGTGTCTATGAAAATATATCAGTGGCAGCAGTAATCATTTACGCAAGCTTGAGCCAAATACGGCCCACGCCAACAAAAATTTAAGCGTACTAAAACTTATTGAAGACAGATCAGGACAAAATTACGTGGATAGCAATACAGTAAAACCTCAATCAGCGACCCTATTTTCGTTAGCCTGCCTTCTACTATTAGGTAGTGTATGGGGTAGCACTATTATCATGACTAAACACGTGGTTTCTACCGGACACCAACCCTTAGGTTTAATCTTTTGGCAACTCGCATTGGGGGCCATGTTACTTACCGTTATTGCTCGCTTTAAGGGCTCCTCCCTACCCATGAGCTGGAGCCATATACGCTTTTACGCCATTGTGGCCCTGTTTGGCACTATTATCCCAAATACCTTCTCCTATATTAGTGCTGTTCATCTATCGGCTGGGGTACTAGCCATTGCCATAGCCACTGTGCCTATGTTTTCCCTGCTAGTGGCCCTTATTTATTCAAAGTGAGCGATTTAACAGCATACGCATGTTGGGTATTTTGCTAGGTGCTATAGCCATATTATTAATCCTAGGTCCAGAAGCAGACTTTGGTAGCCAAGGTGTTGGCTTATTTATGTTATTAGCGCTTGTTGCTCCACTATTTTATGGCCTTGAAGGCAATTATCTAGCA
>CAZPCL010000102.1:1963-3744 GCA_964585105.1 uncultured Methylobacillus sp. | reverse complement strand
TAGTTGGTTTAAGAATTTTCCCTGCACTACCTTTAGCTTTTGCACGAATCCGTTTTAAAACTGCACCTTTATCAATATAAATAGTTTTTATTTTAAGTTCGTCTATATCAGCCCCATTGTTATTTTCCGCATTTGCTATTGCTGATTCGACTACCCTCTTAATGATTTCTGCTCCTTTTTTTGGGCTGAAATTAAGGATATCTAAAGCGTTATCAACTTTCTTACCTCTAATAAGATCCGCTACTAATCTAGCTTTTTGAGGTGAAATTCTAACACCCTTTAAAATTGCTGATACTTCATTTGCCATAATTTATTCCTTTGCCTTTTTGTCACCAGTGTGACCTTTAAAAGTTCTGGTTAATGCAAACTCACCTAGCTTATGCCCCACCATGTTCTCTACAATTAATACAGGTATATGCTGACGCCCATTATGAATAGCAATGGTCAAACCAATAAAATTTGGTAGGATTGTTGAGCGTCGTGACCAAGTTTTTATTGGTTTACGGTCTCTATTCGCAGCCGCAACATCAACTTTCTTTGCAAGATGTGAGTCGACGAATGGTCCTTTTTTAATTGAGCGTGACATATTTTTTACCTTTTATTTGATGGTCTTCGACTGAGTCTCATATTATCAGTACGTTTATTATTTCGTGTACGGAAACCCTTTGTTGGGGTTCCCCAAGGACTAACTGGATGCCTACCTCCAGAACTTTTCCCTTCACCGCCTCCATGTGGGTGATCAACTGGATTCATCACTACACCTCTAACTGTTGGACGAACTCCTCTCCATCTCATTGCTCCAGCTTTACCAATAGACCTTAATGAGTGCTCATCATTACCAACCTCTCCGATTGTTGCCCTACAGTCAACGTGCACTTTCCTTACCTCGCCTGATCGTAGCCTTAATTGAGCATATGCCCCTTCACGAGCAAGCAATTGTATTGATGTTCCAGCAGATCTGGCCATTTGCGCCCCTTTACCAGGCTTTAACTCTATACAATGAAGTGTGCTGCCAACTGGAATGTTCTTAAGTGGAAGTGTATTACCAACTTTAAATGGTGCATCAGTACCATTCATTAATTCCTCTCCAGCTTGAACACCTTTTGGTGCAATAATATATCTCCTTTCTCCATCAGCGTAGCAAAGTAAAGCTAGGCGAGCTGATCTATTAGGATCGTATTCTATTCGTTCTACTTTTGCCGGTATACCATCTTTTGTTCTCTTAAAATCAACTATTCGTATGTGTTGCTTATGACCTCCACCTTGATGTCTTACAGTAATTCTTCCATGGTGATTACGACCAGCTTTACTATGTTTTTTTTCTAATAGCGGCGCATAAGGTTTTCCTTTATGCATGCCTGGTGTAACTACTTTCTGAAGCCCACGTCTACCAGGTGAGGTTGGTTTTACTTTTATAATTGCCATCTATATCTCCCTATTCACCCGTAAAATTAATTTCTTGTCCAGCCTTAATACTCACGTAGGCTTTCTTCCAATCAGATCTTTTGCCCATTGTATTTCGACTCGCTTTTTTTGTTTTACCTTTGACGTTCAATAGGTTAACTGCTTTAACATCTACCTTAAACATCGACTCAATTGCCTCTTTTACTTGCATTTTTGTTGCAGTTTTTCTAACCTTGAAAACTACCTGATTAAGTTTATCGGCAACCATAGTTGCTTTCTCAGTAACGTGAGGAGATAAAACTGATTGCAATGATTTATCACTAACCCTCTTAGCAGTTACTTTTTTATCGGTTACTTTTTTATCGGTTACTTTTTTA
>CAZPCL010000102.1:0-1863 GCA_964585105.1 uncultured Methylobacillus sp. | reverse complement strand
TACTTTTTTAGCAGTTACTTTTTTAGCAGTTACTTTTTTAGCAGTTACTTTTTTAGCAGTTACTTTTTTATCTTCACTCACGCAAACATCTCCTCTAGTTGTTTAACGGAGCCAGTTGTTGCGATAACTTTTGGAAAGTGAACCAAGCTTACTGGATCTGCAAACCTTGCTTCAACAACTAAAATATGTGGGAGATTTCTTGATGCCAAATACAAATTTTCATCAAATGAGTCCACTAAAATTAATACTTTGTCTGTAATACCAAATGATTTTATTTTAGCAATAAAATCTTTCGTTTTTGGTGCTTTAACTTTAAATTCTTCAACAATTGATAGACGATCCTGTCTAACCAGCTCTGAAAGTATTGATTTCATACCTGCGCGGTATGCTTTCTTATTAATTTTCTTTACAAAATTCTCATCTGTTCTATTTGGAAATGCCCTACCTCCTCCACGCCATATTGGACTTGAAGTCATTCCAGCTCTTGCATTACCAGTACCTTTTTGCTTGTAAGGTTTTCTCGTGCTGTGCTTAACCTCTCCCCTTGTTTTTTGAGATCTTGTTCCTGAACGAGCGTTTGACATATAAGATACTACAAGCTTGTGAATTAAGGATTCATTAAAATCTTTCCCAAATGTTGCATCAGATGCGGTTAAAGTCTTGGCTGATAACTTACCCTTGTTATCTAATATTTTAAATTCCATTAAGCACCTACCTTTGCTTTAACTGCAGGTCTTATCATCACATCAGACCCTTTTGAGCCAGGAACTGCACCTTTAATTAGAATTAAATTTCTTTTCATATCAACTCGAACAATCTCAAGGTTTTGAGTCGTTCTTTTTTTATCCCCTAGATGTCCTGCCATTTTTTTCCCAGGAAATACTCGACCCGGATCTTGACATTGACCTGTTCCACCTAATGCTCTATGTGATATTGATACACCGTGAGTAGCATGTTGGGCAGCAAAATGATGTCTTTTAATTGCCCCTTGAAATCCTTTACCTACAGAGGTTCCTGTAACGTCAACTTTTTGACCTTCTTGGAAAATTTCAACAGTAATTTTTGATTCGGTAGTGAAGTTTGTTAATTCAGCTGATGGTATTCTAAACTCACGAAGTCCAATACCTGCTTCAGCACCTACTTTTGAATAAATTCCGGCTAAGGACTTAGATAGCTTATTTGGCTTTTTATGGCCGTAAGCAATCTGAAGGCTTTCATAACCATCATTTTCGATATTTTTGATCTGTGTCACACGATTTGGAATAACTTCTAGCACAGTTACTGGAATAGAATTACCTTCAACAGTAAATACACGGGTCATCCCGATCTTGCGACCAATAAGCCCTAAGCTCATGATCTTTCCTTATATTATTATTATTAAGATAACTGATTACAATTGATCAGTTTCTTTAAAAAGAGCGCCATTATATACCAACGCACATGTTTTTTACAACTTTATTTCTACATCTACTCCTGCAGGTAAATCTAATTTCATTAAAGCATCAACTGTTTTATCAGTTGGGTCTAATATATCCATTAATCTTTGATGAGTTCTAATTTCGAATTGATCTCGAGCTTTCTTATATACATGAGGAGAGCTTAACAAGTCAAATCTTTCTTTTCTTGTTGGTAGCGGAACAGGGCCTTTAACTACTGCACCAGTTCTTTTTGCTGTATCAACAATTTCCTGAGCTGATTGATCAATTAATTTATAATCAAATGCTTTTAATCTAATTCTAATTTTCTGACTATCCATTTTTTTTCCTTCTTAAGAGCGAATACTCATTTCAGAGTATTTTTTGTTTAAAATTTTATCTATTCAATAACTTTTACTACAACACCAGAACCAACAGTTCTTCCACC
>CAZPCL010000101.1:0-3771 GCA_964585105.1 uncultured Methylobacillus sp. | reverse complement strand
AGACTTGGCGCTAAACAGGTTTTAATTGCTGTTTTATTTGATAAAAAAATTGAAAAAATAAAACCAATTAAATCTGACTTCACTGGGCTAGATGTCCCCAATGCTTATGTTTATGGTTTTGGGTTGGACTTTAAGGGAATAGGGCGTAATATCCCTCATCTTTACGCATACAAATAACTATATTTATAATTTAATGTCAAAAAATAAAATTAAAATAAGAGATAACGATCCTGAGCGAGAACGGGAGGTTAATTTATACGATAATCCAATCCCTAGCCGTGAATTAATTCTTAAAGTTATGACAGATCATGGCATTCCTATTAAGAAAAATGAGCTTCTACAGATCTTAGAGATCAAAGATGAAGAAGTTGCTATTATTGAAAAGCGTTTAAGAGCGATGGTAAGGCAAGGACAAATCCTAATCAATAGAAAAAATGTAATTTGTATATCAGATAAACTTAATTTAATTTCTGGAAAGGTATTAGGTCACCCAGATGGTTTTGGCTTTCTTATCCCGGAGGATAAAACTCACAGTGATATATTTTTGTCACCTAGAGAAATGAGCCAGGTCTTTAATAATGATCGCGTAATGGTACAGGTTACCGGGCAAGATCGAAAAGGTAAGATGGAAGGTAAAATTGTTGAGATTCTAGAAAGAGCTAATTTAATTTTAGTAGGAAGGGTTGCTCAGGCTGAAGGAGTAACTATTGTTGCAGTAGAAGATAAAAGAATATGTCAGGACATTTTAATACCATATGAATCTGATATGCAGGCGAAGGTAGGTCAAATAGTCGAGGTAGAAATAACCACACAACCAAGCTTCAAATCTAAACCAATGGGAAAAGTCATTAGTATTCTTGGAGATTATAAAGATAGTGGAATTGAGATTGAAATTGCTCTAAGAAAGCATAACCTCCCATACCAGTTTAATAAAGATGTAACTGATGAAGCTAATAGTTTTTCTCCGAAGGTAAAGGCGTCAGATTTTAATGGCAGAAAAGATTTGAGAGGTTTAGCCTTAGTGACCATTGATGGCGAGACTGCCAAAGATTTTGATGATGCAGTTTATGCTGAACAAAACGGAAAAAATTGGCGTTTAGTAGTAGCAATAGCCGATGTTAGTTCATATGTAAAACCGTCAAGCAATCTAGATCTTTCAGCAGTTGAGAGAGGTAACTCAGTATACTTTCCAAGACGTGTCATACCAATGTTACCAGAAGCACTATCAAATGGATTATGTTCTTTAAAACCGAAGGTTGACAGACTTTGTATGGTTTGCGATATGGTAATAAATACAAAAGGGATAGTATTGTCATATGAATTTTATCCTTCAGTAATGAATTCCAAGGCAAGGCTGACCTACACAATAGTCGATAAAATTTTAAATCATGACGACAAACCTTTAAAAAATGAATTCAGCTCTGTTGTTCCAGACCTAGAAAACTTACAAAAGCTTTACCGAATAATGCTGTCTGAAAGAGAAAAAAGAGGTGCATTAGAATTTGACTCTACAGAAACTGCTATTGTATTTAATGATCAAGGGAAGATTGATTTTATAAAGCCAATCTTTAGGAATGAAGCACATCGAATTATTGAAGAATGTATGCTTGCAGCAAATGTGTGCGCAGCTAAATTTTTACTTGACGATAATATTGATGGAATTTTCCGAAATCATGAATGCCCTTCTGAAGAGAAGATTGAAAATTTAAAGAATTTTCTAGCTGAATTTGGTTTATCACTTCAAGGAGGTAATAAGCCTACACCTAAAGATTATAGATACCTAGTTGAAAAAGTATCAAGCCGACCAGAAGCCCATCTCTTACAAACAGTTCTATTACGATCAATGCAACAAGCTGTTTACAGTAATAAAAACTTGGGACATTTTGGCTTAGCTTACGATGCATATACACATTTCACATCTCCAATAAGAAGATATCCAGACCTTATTGTACATAGAGCAATTAAAACTAAACTATTAAAAAAACCATTTAAAATAAAAGATATTGTCAAAATTGCCGAGCACTGTTCTGGAACAGAAAGAACTGCAGATGAGGCAACACGTGACGTAGAGTCTTGGCTCAAATGCTATTTTATGCAGGATAAAGTAGGTCAAGTTTTTGAAGGAACTGTTGCCGGGGTAACTGGTTTTGGACTTTTTATTGAATTAGACGAAGTTTATATTGAAGGCTTACTTCATGTCACTGAACTTGGGAATGATTATTTTACTTACGATAAAAGTAAGCATGCAATGATCGGTGAAAGAACTAATTTGTCTTATCGTTTAGGGGATAGATTGAAAGTTAAAGTGGTAAGAGTTGACTTAGAGACCATTAAGATTGATTTCGCTTTAGATGGTGTTAAAGGGGTACCAAAAAAAAATATTCCTAAAAATATAAGAGCAGCTGATAAAAAATCAAAACACCAAAAGAGGAAAAAAAGAAAATGAGTGAAGAGAGAATAATTTATGGCTTTCATTCAATTACCAGTCTTATAAGAATAGACCCTCTCTCAATCAAAGAAATTTTTATCGATGAATATAGAACAGATGGCCGAGTCAGCGACCTAATGAAGTTGATTGAAATACATAAAATTAAATACTATCTATCAAACAAAGAAAGGTTGGATGGTTTTGTAGCCAGCCAAAAACATCAGGGTGTAGTTGCTAAAATTTACGAAGTAAAAGATAAATATGTAACAATTGAAGATATCGTTGAGGCTGATCAATCCGGTCCATTACTACTTCTAATTCTAGATGGGATCGAAGATCCTCATAATCTAGGAGCTTGTTTTAGAGTTGCTGATGCAATGGGTGTTAACGCAATAGTTTGTCCAAAGGATAATGCTGTTGGGTTAAATGCTACCGTTCGAAAAGTTGCATCTGGTGGAGCTGAGTCGATCCCATTTGTTGTTGTAACAAATCTTGCAAGAACAATAAGATATTTAAAAGACAATGGTATTTTTATATATGGCACAGATGATACATCAGATAAATCACTAAATCAGATCAATTTTAACGGATCAATAGCCCTTATTATGGGCTCTGAAGGTAAAGGCATGAGGCGTCTCACTAGGGAATTATGTGATGACATTTTTTCTATTCCAATGTTAGGACAAGTTGAGAGTTTAAATGTAAGTGTTGCTTCGGGTATATGTCTTTATGAGATAAATCGACAAAAATAATAATTTATATTTTATAAAAAAAGGGCTCCAATTGGAGCCCTTTGTATATGGCTCCCCAACCTGGGCTCGAACCAGGGACACATGGATTAACAGTCCATTGCTCTACCAACTGAGCTATTGGGGAATATCTAAGAAAGCGAGCATTTTAGCACAAGAATGTATTAAGATTCTAGCCCTCTATCGCTTCTTTAATTCTTAATAATGCTTCTTTTAAATTATCCATTGATGTAGCAAAGGATAATCTAAAGTATCCTTCTGCTCCAAATGCAGATCCTGGAACAACGGCAACACCTTTCATATCAAGTAAGTACTCACAAAATTCGATGTCATTAGCTTTTTTTATTTTACCCATTTTATAAAGTCTTTCAATTGCATTTTTTGCATATGGGAATGAGTAAAAAGCGCCTTGTGCGTTTATACAGTCAATCCCTTCGATATTGTTAAATGCATTTACAACAAAAGTATGCCTTTCCCTGAAGGCATTAATCATTGGAGTTATGCACGTTTGGTCACTCAATAAAGCGGCTTGTGCAGCGGCTTGTGAGATTGATGTTGGATTAGATGTTGATTGGGATTGCAAAATACCCATAG
>CAZPCL010000100.1:0-3828 GCA_964585105.1 uncultured Methylobacillus sp. | reverse complement strand
CTCATCATAAAAAAATTTAGGAGATATTGTTTTCTGAGATAATGACAAACCTTGTAAAACAGCTTCATAAAATTCTATTTTTTTCGTAGGTTGGATATCGACAAAATACTCAAGATCCTTAATATTTTCATCATCCATAAAATTAAATTCCTAAAATAAAAAATTATTCTTTGATTAATATGATTTTCGACCATTCTTTTAAGTCGGACTTAGTAAGCTATTAAAGTTTACTTAAGGGCACATGATACACAAAAGTTATACATGCAACTAATTATGATTTAAAACTGTCATATAATTAGTTTAAATTTATAACAAATGTTTAAATATTTTATTTTAGGAAACTAAGTTATTAATAAGAAAATACTTTCTAATAATTTGCTTGAAGGTTCAAATGAGCCCGAAGAAAACTTAAACCAATATTGGGAGCAGGATAATCAAGCATGGTGGGATTGGTACGTAACACTTGCTGATAACAAGGTTAAAGATAATACAGCTAATTACGTTGATATTGAGCCGATAGAGAATTTCGATATGCCGTCTAATAGTGAACTAAAAACTGAACTTTCTACCCCATATAACTTGACAGAAGATCATCACCTCGCCTTTCGCCGGGACGGATTTATTAAGCTACCAAATGTATTGTCACCAGGAGCTGTAGCTCGCTTGCGTGAAGAACTCATTCGCCTCCTTGATAAGACATTTCCAAAAAAAAATAGAAGTAAACGCTTTTTAAGCCTCGAAATGATGTGGTTGGAGAGTTCCATCATCAGGCGATATGTATTCAGCCCTCGCATTGTAAAAATTTCGGCAGATCTGCTAAGCGTAAAAAGCATTCGTCTTTACCATGATAATGCACTTTCAAAGGAGCCGGGTTGCGGCCGCACACCTTGGCATTATGACGATCATCATTTCCCTTTAGAGACAAATGATGTCGTAACTGCCTGGATACCAGCACAACCAGTGCCAACAGCCATGGGACCTTTATCATTTGCAAAACCATTAGGCGTTTTTAATCTCGTTAAAGATATCAATTTTAATAAAAATGACACAAGTTATGACAAAAAAGTTGCGGAGGTTTTTAAAGCAAACCAAGTAGCTATTGATAGTGAGCCTTTTAAGATAGGCGAGGTCAGCTTTCATCATAATTTAAGTTTTCACACAGCAGATGGTAATGAGACTTCGCAGAGCCGTATAGTTCTGGCTAATACATATTTTGCAGATGGGGCCCGTGTAGTTAAGGAGCCAACAATGGTATCAGGCGACTGGCAAAAGTTCATTCCTGGCGTAGACCCTGGAGAAATTGCGGCTAGCAAACTTAATCCAGTTTGCTGGCCCGAAAATAATGATCATAATAAATAACGATGTATTTAAAATACCCCTATTGCATTCATTGATATTCCTTTTTTGTGATTATGAATTATGTTCTTGTACCTTTTAGAGCAAAGAATAACCCCCCTACCCATAAGAGGACATGAAAGTGGTCGTATAATAAAACAAATGTAAGTGACTCCGGTTGTCCCATCCAAATAACTCCAGTCACAATACAGCCAATAACAAACCCACTAAATCGTGTAATTAAATCTCCAATCCAAACCCACCGAGAAAACATAATTAAGCCGCCCGTAAGTAATCCTATTCCAGCACCAAGCTCTCCATATGCTACAAACCACCAAACAATATAAGGAAGTCCAAATGCATCTGCTGTTTCTGGTGTCACTGGCATCTTTGATAATCCCTGTTGCATAAACACAATTATAAGAGGTATTCTTAACAGCCAATGGGATAGACGACGAAAGACTGGTATCTTCATCGTTAATTCTTTTAATTTCATATTATCTCTCTCTATTATTTAAATTGATTCTACTTCGAACGGCATTATACTCGAGTTAAAGAAAATTATGGATCTATTACTTTTCCTGAAAAATCAAAACACTTTCCTGAATCATTCGAGCTAATTTTACTAATAACCTGTGTCATCAACCCGACACTTTCGCTTGGACTAAAAATATTATGCTTTACATACCTCAAGAAAGGTTCTGATAAATGACTTTGAACTGTCCCAGGATGAATTCCTATTACTATATTTTCTTTGTTAGCTCTTTGTAACTCTATTGAAAGATTATTTATTATCATATTAAGAGCAGATTTAGAGCTTCGGTAACTATGCCATCCACCAAGCTTATTATCAGAAATACTTCCCACTCTTGCCGTTAAAAAGATAATTTTAACTCCCTGTGATTTCTGAATAAGCGGCAAAAGTTTTTTTACTAATAAAATAGGTCCAAAAACATTTACTTGAAATACTTTCTGCAATCCCTCAAAATTAATATCATTAATTGATTTCTCAGGTTTGACTTGGTCTGTATGAAGTATTCCTGTTGCGATTATGATAGTGCTAATAGATTCTAATTCTAATATTTTATTTAAATTTTCGAACGTTTCTTCTTTACTATAATCAAGCTTAATTGATTGTACTTTTTTATGATTGGAATTATTTTCCTCTCTCGATAATGTCAC
This sequence comes from uncultured Methylobacillus sp., assembly GCA_964585105.1. GTDB lineage: Bacteria > Pseudomonadota > Gammaproteobacteria > Burkholderiales > Methylophilaceae > BACL14. The sequence continues at coordinate 1,311 of CAZPCL010000100.1, read as the reverse complement.
AATTTTATCTATATTTGGGTCATTACTATAAAGTCTTGTAAACTCTCTCCCAATTGCACCAGATGATCCAGCTATTACTATATTTTTTTTCATTTTGTATTTATTGTTAAGGTTGTTTTAGAATTACCAGAATATCATTTTGTTATCTTAAAACAATTTTAACAAAAAATACTAATCTAATTAAACAATTATTATCGGTAAGATAATTTAAAAAAATACCTAATAAATCCCCCACCTCCTATCCAAAAACAATTAAATACATCCCAATGTTGTTAAAAATAGTGCTGTTGTCTACTTAATTATCTAAATGTAAAATGAATAAATGAAATCATTAATTTTACTATTTTTTTTGGTGCCGAATTTAGTTATGGGTAGTAATTCAGTAACCCTAATTGATTTTATTAAGGATAATCCTAAATGGCACATGATCAATAATCCTGATTGGATTATTGATAAAGGTAATATTATGCAAATAAGTCTTCGATGCACTGCTGTTCATGATATCGCTATTTTATATATCTATAAAAAAAATGAATCTGAATTATTTGAGCTGAAAGATACCTTAAAAAAGGTTGCTAAGATATTTAAAAATAGTTCACTAACTATTGCAGAAGAAGTTAATTGGGATAGCGATATTTTTAATGAAAGATATAGCTTTTGGCGCGAGAAATATAATAGTAAAGCTATAGAAAATGAGGTTAAATATAAAAATTTTAGGCAGGGTTTAATTGCCATAGATATAGGTGTTTGTGCAAAAATTCTCCCATTTTTCTCCGATATCCTAGAGAGAAAATTAAATAAAAACCAAAATGACTGATTTAATTACCAATAAAAATCCCAAGAGTTTAACTACTTTATTTTTTACTGAAATGTGGGAACGTTTTAGTTATTATGGAATGAGGGCTTTACTTGTTTTATATTTAGTTAATTCCCTTAATTATTCTGATGCAGAAGCTCTTCATATATATGCCATCTATACTGGATTAGTATATTTAACTCCGATCATTGGTGGCTATCTAGCAGATAAATATTTAGGAACTCAAAAAACTATTTTCATTGGCGGAATCACAATGATGCTAGGGCATTTCCTAATGGCATTTCCTAATCTTTTATTTTTAGCTATGGGTTTATTAATCATAGGTAATGGTTATTTTAAGCCAAATATAAGTACTCTATTAGGTCGACTATATAAAGATAATGACGTGCGTAGAGATAGTGGTTTTAGTATTTTTTATATAGGAATAAACCTAGGAGCATTCCTGGCGCCATTAATAGTCGGATATGTGGGTGAAACTATTAATTGGCATTATG
>CAZPCL010000099.1:0-3927 GCA_964585105.1 uncultured Methylobacillus sp. | reverse complement strand
CTTTTGTAAAAATACCACCACCTAATCTTGCAAAAATAGAAATTAAAGATGAACCGAATGCAAAGCCAATTAAAGGGTTAAGATTATCTGGTGTTCCACCAAGATAACTATAAAAACCTGCAACGCCAAGCAAGCCAAGACCAACAACTAACATTCCTGTAATTGCACCACCTTTGAATGCAACATCAAAAGCTTGCACAATTCCCTTAGTCGCTGCTTGAGCTGTTCTTACATTTGCCCTTACTGATACATTCATACCAATAAATCCACAAGCACCAGATAAAAATGCACCTAGAATGAATCCAATAGCAGTTTCCTGACCAAGAAAGATTCCAATCAATATCGTTAAAATAATACCGACAATAGTTATAGTTTTGTATTGTCTGGCCAGATAAGCTGAAGCGCCTTGTTGTATAGCACCTGCGATGCTTTTCATTTTTGCATTGCCAGATGGTAGGCTAATAATCCACCTCGACATTATTGCCCCGTAAAGTACTGCAAGTATTCCTGCTGCTATAGCGATATTAATTACTGACATAGCTTTCTCCAGATAATGAGTGTTAATTTAAGCTTTATAATTAAAAAACTTAAAAATTTAATGCGCAATTATCACACTTTTTAATCTATCTAACAATGTAATATAACTAAATTTTTTTAAATGATTGATTAATATAGTTAAATTTAATTAAAAAGCATCAATAAACCAATGATTAGTAGCATAGAGGAGAATAATTTTTTAACATTTTCATCAGAAATTTTTAAAAGCCAGTTTGCAGAAAGCTGAACAAAAATTAAGCTTGGCAGGGTAAGAAATAAAATGGCTGGTAAATAAATAAATCCAAACATATAGTTATTAGTTGGTTTGAAATATAAAGAACTAATAAAGATACTTATTGAGGCTCCAAGGCCGATTAAAAATCCTAGTGCACTTGATGTCCCAATAGCCAATTTAGCAGGTAGGTTATTTTTAATTAAGAATGGAACAAATAAAGTAGCACCACCAATTCCAACTAGACCAGAAATAATAGAAAAGAAAAATCCAGTTAAATTAGAAATAAAACTATTTTTGATAGTAGAATTTTTATTAAAAATAGCTTTGTGGGTAAAGATCCTATAAGCAATGAAAAAAGTGTAAATAATGAAGAAATTTTTAAGCATCTGTCCTGGAAAAATATTAATAATATAACCAATTAATGATGATCCAAAGATAATACCAATTATAAATTTATGAATAATTTTATAGTCAATATTTTTATTCTTTGTGTGAACATAAGTAGCCATTGCTCCTGTTATAACCATTGATGCCAATGAAGTACTAATTCCGATGAGTATTGCCTGATCTAAAGGTGTATTTGAGAATGATATTAGTGAGTATGTAATAACAGGAACAATTATTAATCCACCACCAAGGCCAAAAAGACCAGCAGCTATACCTGTTAAAGCACCTATGAAAATAAAAATAAAAGCCTCAATCATTTTTTATGCTTTAAAATTTTCTTTAGATAAATTTTAAGCGGGGAGTTGTTAATTTTATTCGATAAATCTTTCATAGGGGTAATAGAGGATATTGAGATTTTATTTTCTATATTTTCTGGGACGGGATTTTGGACTGCGATTTTAATTCTTATTTTTTTTAACTTAAGCGAGTGATTACTATTCATTCCCTTAAGTATTGAGGTAGAAGACATTTTAATTAAATGCCCTATACTGTTTGAAATTGCTTCAACTACCAGGACTTCACCGATCTTGTCCCTAATTTTTGCATATGATTTTATCTGACTAGGAGCATTTTTGATGAATTGGTCTTGAAGCGAATCTAATTCAGATTTTTTTTGCCCATACTTATCAAAAACTTTAGCTTGGAATAGCTTTTTTATTGGCTTCATACTATATAATGCTACATTAATTTTATTAAACAGATTTAACATTAATGAAAATAATTTTTATAGGAAGAGAAACAGCTAAACCTAAAAGCATCAGTCTTGCTGTATTAATTTTTCTTTTAGTTACTTTATTTTGTCTAAATTTCTATTTAATTAATCTTTTTTATGAGAATAAAGAATCAAGTAGCATTGAAAATTTTAACACATTTAAAGTAAGCGAAGAAAGTGAAAGTTTTAAGCAGGATTTGAATGTATACATTGATCAAATTGGAGAATTACATTCTAGAATTCTAGATATTGATCAACAAACAGAGCGTTTACAAAAAATAATGAAGAAGCAAATATTAGGGAAAGAAAAATTGCCAAAATTACAAAAGAAGAATAAATTAGACGGTAAAGGAGGTGCTTTTATTGAGCAAATAGTTAGTTATAATGGTGTTCAAAAAACCTTGACATCGCTTATTGAGAACATAGAAGTTCGGGAAGAGATTTATAATAAAATGGAAGCAATATTATTGAAACAGTCAGTATTAAGAGAAACGTTACCAACTTTCTATCCAGTTGCTCTACCATATACGTCCTCTTCATATGGGTGGCGAATGGATCCTATATTAGGAAAGAGGGCTTTTCATGAAGGAATAGACTTTAGTGCGGCACATGGCGAACCTATATATGCAACTGCTGGAGGAATAGTAGAGAAAGCTGGCAGGTATGGAGCATATGGAAATTTAGTTACCATTAATCATGGTGGTGGCTTAAAGACAAGGTATGCTCACATATCGAAAATTTTAGTTAAAAAGGGAGATATTGTTAACAAAGAAGATTTAATTGCTTATGTAGGAAATACTGGTCGTTCTACAGGCCCTCACTTGCATTATGAAATAAGACTTAACAACCATTCCCTTGACCCTAAACAATACCTTAGAAGATAAATAAAATATTATGCTTAAAAAAATGCTCAATACTTTTTTTGGTAGTCGAAATGATCGATTATTAAGTGAATACTCGAAAAGAATTTTATTAATTAACGAATTAGAACCGCAAGTTAAAAAACTTAAAGATAGTGATTTTAAGATTAAAACAAACGAATTTAAACGTCGCCTTAAAGAAGGGGAGACATTAGAAGGTTTAATTGTTGAAGTTTTTGCACATGCTCGAGAAGCAAGTGTTAGAACACTTGGCATGAGACATTTTGATGTTCAATTAATGGGTGGTATGGCTCTTAATGACGGAAAAATATCAGAAATGAGAACTGGCGAAGGTAAGACTCTTGTCGCCACTTTGGCTGTATATTTAAACTCTCTTTCCCAGAGTGGGGTTCATGTTGTAACCGTCAATGATTACTTAGCTAAAAGAGATGCTGAGTGGATGAGCAAGCTATATAATTTTTTAGGCTTATCAGTAGGTGTTAATTTATCTAGAATGGACCCAAAAGATAAGAAAGATGCTTACGCTTCAGATATTACTTACGGAACAAATAATGAATTTGGCTTTGATTATCTTAGAGATAACATGGTTTATTCTAAAGAAGATCGTGTTCAAAGGGCTCTAAGTTATGCAGTGGTGGACGAGGTGGATTCTATTTTAATAGATGAGGCAAGAACCCCTTTGGTCATATCTGGTCAATCAGAAGATAATATTGATCTGTACTCTAAAATTGATAAAGTTGTTTCCAGCCTTAAAAGGCAAGAAAAAGAAGATTCAAAGGGTGATTTTTGGGTCGATGAAAAAGCAAACCAAGTTATTTTATCTGACATCGGTCATGAAAATACAGAAACAATTTTAGTTAAATTAGGAATTTTATCCAAAGATTCAAATCTTTATGACCCTAACAATATTAATTTAATTCATCATGTAAATTCTGCACTTAAAGCACATTATATTTTTACCAAAGATAAAGATTACGTTGTAAAAGATAACTTAATCACAATCATAGATGAGTTTACAGGAAGAATGATGCCGGGAAGGCGTTGGTCGGATGGTCTTCATCAGGCAATAGAAGCAAAAGAAGGAGTGGAAATTCAGAAAGAGAACCAAACTCTTG
>CAZPCL010000098.1:0-3928 GCA_964585105.1 uncultured Methylobacillus sp. | reverse complement strand
ATTACAGTTTAGTTAGTCTTAAAAACACCCTACTTCGGTAGGGTGTTTTTTTTTACATAAAATTAATTGATTTATAAACCCGGTAGATTAGGGATTTTCATTAGATATTGAACAAAGATTTAAATGTATAATTAAACTAATTAAAACTGAAGGAAAAATTATGTTAAAAAATATACTAAGTATGTTGTTGTTAATCTCACTGAGTATGACAATACATGCTGCAGATGATTTACCAGTTAATCAAGATATTGGGAAACCTGGGCAAGCAGCCCGAGTTCCAAAAGCAAATGAGTTTAAGGTTTGTGCTGACCAAAATAACCTACCTTATTCTAATCAAGCTGGTGAAGGGTTTGAGAATAAGATTGCTGAAGTTATAGCAGCTGATTTAGGTAAAGAGTTAAGTTATCAATTTTGGCATGATCGATTTGGTTTTATAAGAAATACTTTAAAAGCATATCGTTGTGATGTAATCATCGGAACGAACACAACATACGATGCAGTGAACACTACAAAGCCTTACTATCGTGCAGGCCATGTATGGGTATACAGAAAAGATAGTGGTTACAATATTACTGATTGGGATTCACCAGATTTAAGAAAGGGTGTGATTGGTATAGTTGATAAGAGCCCAGTTTCAGTTGCATTAAATGCAAATGACTTGATGGCGAATGCAAAACCATATCGATTAATGCGTGATTTAACCAAATCACCAGGGCAGCTAGTAGATCATGTAGTAAGTGGAGAGATTGATGTTGCAATTATGTGGGGACCAATAGGCGGTTACTATGCAAAACAATCAAAAGAAGATTTAGTTGTAAATCTTATTCCAGAATATTCAGAAGGTAATGAAGGGTTAACTGGTAAAACTTATTGGAATATTTCTGCTGGTGTAAGGAAAAAAGAAAATGAACGCCGAGACATGATTGAAGCAGCCTTAGAGAGAAACAAAGATAAGATTAAGAAGATTATGGAAGACTTTGGTATCCCATATGCTGAACCTGTATTTACAGATCGATTAGATGGATATAGTAGACATAAAAAATAATATAAATCACTGAAAAAGGGATGACATAAGTTTAAAAAATAAGTAAAATATTGGATTATTTTAGTAGTATAAGAAGCTTTATTTAATCCTATTTAAGGAAACTAATTACATATTTATTGTCAAATTAATTGGATGCCCAATTAGTCTAACAATAAATTAAAAACTTGGAGAAATCATGGTAACTAGAAAAACAATAGCATCAGCATTATTAGCTAGCATAATTGGCTTTGGTGGTGCAGTACAAGCAGACATAAAGTTAGAGAAAACTACAGATGGTACAGAATTTAAAATAACAAATCCAAAAGCTTATGGCGATACTAAGAAAAAAGATAATGTAAAGACAGCAGCTGAAATCGAATTCTTAAAGACAGGTAAAAATATTTATGTTGGCGACGCAAAAGCTGAAAAACGTGGTAAAAAAAGATTTGGCTATTGGTCTTGCACACAATGTCATGGTCCAACAGCAAAAGGTCAAGTTGGTCCTGGTTTAGTTGGCCCTACTTTTCGATACCCTAAAAATGCTACAAATAAAGGCATGATAGAGACTTTATGGTATGGAACAAATGGTGGGATGGGCGGTAAAGGTTATGGTGTAATGTCTGCTGATGATGGTATGACGTTGGACGAATTGCTGAAAACAATTGCATGGGTAAGAACTAACGGTAAAGGAATAACTGGAAACGAAAACGTTAAATAGTTACAAATCTGCAATATCAATAAAAAAAGACTGAGGTATAATGCTTCAGTCTTTTTTTTATCATAAATTCAAAATTTCATCAATGCGAGCATAATAATAAAATGAGTATAAAAGAAAAGAAAATATTACATGAAATATTGATAGTTGGTGGTGGAGCTGGAGGCTTAGAATTAGCAACTAAGCTAGGAGACAATTTTGGGAAAAAAAAGAAAGCGAATATTACGTTAATAGATGCTAAAAAAACTCATGTATGGAAACCTTTACTCCATGAAATTGCTGCTGGTAGCTTAAATCCAGAGAAAGATGAACTTGACTATTTAGCCCAAGGGTATTGGCATAATTTTAAATTTAGACTTGGAAGAATGGTTGGTCTGGATAGAAATAAAAAAGAAGTTATTTTAGAATCCTTTAGTGATGAAGAGGGTATTGAAATTATTCCAAAAAGGTCATTCCATTATGATACTTTAATTATATCTGTGGGAAGTACCATTAATGATTTTGGTATCAAAGGGGCTGCAAAAAACACTATTGCTCTAGATACTCAAGATCAAGCTGAGCGTTTCCATCAAAAACTTCATAATTCAATTTTGAAAGCGCAAACTCAGTCCTCTGATGATTTTGGATTTCCATTAAAAGAGCCTGAGAAATTAGAGGTTGTTATTGTAGGAGCAGGTGCAACTGGTGTTGAGTTAGCGGCTGAACTTCATAAAGCAACAAGAGAAATGACAGCATATGGATTAGACAACGTTAATCCAGATAGAGATATTAAAATTTCGTTAATTGAGTCAAGTGATAGATTGCTTCCGGCACTTCCTAAAAGAATGAGCCACTCAGTAGAAACTGAATTAAAAAAATTAAAAGTAAATTTATACCTTGGTGAAAAAGTAACAGAAGTTACTAACAAAGGGATTAAGACGCACACAGGACGATACATATCGTCTGAATTGGTAGTGTGGGCTGCTGGCATTAAGGCACCAATGTTTTTATCTAAAATTGCTGGATTAAGAAGCAATAAGCTAAATCAATTAGAGGTATTTTCAACACTTCAAACCACAGAAGATTCTAGTATTTTTGCATTTGGTGATTGTGCAGCTTGTCCAATTGAGCCTGGATCATCAAGGCTAGTTCCCCCAAGAGCTCAGTCTGCTCATCAACAAGCAGCTTTATTATATAAAAGTATGAAGAAAGTTATATCGAATAAAAAAACTTCATTACCGCAATATAGATATAAAGATTATGGATCCTTAGTAAATTTAGGCCGTTACACAACAGTAGGAAATCTAATGGGTTCTTTAATGGGGGGCAGTATGTTCATTGAGGGCTTAGTTGCCCGCTTAATGTATTTAACGTTGTACCAAATGCATTTAATGGCATTACATGGAGTTATGAGTGTAATCTTTAGATTGCTAGCTAAAGGTATAACAAGAAGATTCGAGACACACGTTAAACTTCATTAATTATTTGCCTTGCTATAATAAATGGATGCTATGGTCATGGAAAGTAAAACAAAAAATCCAAAGATAAACATGATGCCATTTATTGGAATATTACCTTTTACCATTAAAGTATAAGTGCCACTTAATATAAGAATTCCTAAGTTTTCATTAAAATTTTGAACTGCTATTGAATGCCCAGCTCCAATCAAAATATGACCTCTGTGCTGAAGGAGGGCATTTAATGGGACAATAAGTAAACCACTAAGAATTCCAACAAATGTCAAGATAACAACTGCTGATTCCCAAGAAGTAACAAAGACCATTGAGCATACTAATCCACCCATAAAAATACCAACGGGCAATATTTTTGTAGAATCCTTCATCTTGATGAACCAGGCTGCGATTATTGCTCCTATTGCAACACCAAACGCCACTGATGCTGATAACGTTGTTGATTTATCTAAACCAAACCCTAATGCATAAGCAGCCCATCCAATTATTACAAGCCTAAGTGTGGCGCCAGCGCCCCAGAATAAAGTAGTGATTGTTAGAGAGAGTTGACCTAATGGGTCACTCCATAATTTCTTATATGAAGTAAAGAAATCTTTTATTAAAGACCATGGATCATTCTTTTTTAGCTTGTGATTAGTGGCAACATCGGGCATGTATTTGTTAAAAATAGCTGCTATTAAATAAAGAATACTGATAGTAATTATAGCTAAATCTACGGCATATACAGCAATAATACCT
>CAZPCL010000097.1:0-3949 GCA_964585105.1 uncultured Methylobacillus sp. | reverse complement strand
CGAGCTCCTTTCAGTGGTTTTTTACTTGCATATTCTTTACGAATTGCCATTAAGCCAGGCATTTCTGTTTCAGCTATTGCGATTTCTTTTCTACCAAAATCTGATAAATTAATATCAGCTATAAAGTAATCTTTAATTTTTAAATCTGAGTCAGTCACTGTATTCATTTTTTTTCCTAAAATAAATGTGACCAGTGAGATGAGTGGTTCACCAATCATCCCGTAACTGGTACGGTTTAATAATAGTGAACGCAGTTACAAATTAAATTTGCAGTTCGAGCCTGAGAAGAATCTTGCAGCGTCCCTCGAATAAATGCAATACTAATTTAAAAACTAACTAAAATCAAGCAGATAATAGCGATTTACTTAACTTGTAAAGCAGATTTTTTATCCAATGCTTCCCATGTAAAGTCAGGTTCGTCACGTCCAAAATGCCCATAAGCTGCCGTTTTTTTATATATTGGTCTCAGTAAATCTAAAGTCTCCACAATACCCTTTGGCCTTAAGTCAAATTCTCGTGCTACTAATTCAGACAACCTTTCATCAGAAACGGTGCCAGTTCCAAAACTATCGACCATCACAGAGGTTGGTTTTGCTACTCCTATTGCATATGATATCTGAACCAGGCATTTACTAGCCAAACCTGCTGCAACTATATTCTTTGCGACATGCCTAGCACCATATGCTGCGGAACGATCTACTTTACTCGGATCTTTGCCAGAGAATGCTCCGCCACCATGAGGTGCGGCACCTCCGTAGGTATCAACAATAATTTTTCGACCTGTTAACCCACAGTCTCCTTGTGGTCCTCCAATTACAAATCTTCCAGTTGGGTTAATTAAAAAATTTATGTCCCCTTTAATAAATTCCCTTGGAATAATAGGGTTAATAATTTCCTCTATGACCGCTTCGCGAAGATTCTCTAAACTAATATCAGGTGAATGTTGTGTCGACAAAACAACTGTATCAACTCTAACGGGTACATTGCCATTATATTCAATTGTTACTTGAGATTTAGCATCTGGTCGTAACCATGAAAGTTTTCCATTTTTTCTAACTATTGCCTGACGCTCTACAAGTCTGTGTGACAAGTGAATTGGTAAAGGCATTAATTCTTTTGTTTCATCGCATGCATAACCAAACATCAATCCCTGATCACCAGCTCCCTGATCTAATGGGTCATCCATAGCTCCATCAACACCCAGCGCGATATCTGGTGATTGTGTATCATACTTAACAAGAACTTCGCATGTTTTATAATCAATTCCATATTCAATATTATCGTACCCGATTGACTTCAATGTATCTCTTGCTATTTGCTCGTAATCTATTTTTGCAGTTGTTGTAATTTCCCCCGCAAGGACCACTAAGTTGGTATTGGTTAATGTTTCTGCAGCCACCCTCGAGTTTGGGTCTTCCTCTAAAATTGCATCTAAGACAGCATCAGAAATTAAATCTGAGACCTTATCTGGGTGTCCTTCTGAGACAGATTCAGAAGTAAATAAATAATTTTTCATGCATAACCTTGTGTATTAATTTTATTAAGCCGTTAGAATAACAAATAAGTTAAATAAAAAATAGATTTAAATGAAAATCCGATTTACAAAAATGCATGGTATTGGTAATGACTTTGTTGTTATAGACCAACTAAGAAACCAATATAATTTAAATGCTAAACAAATAAGTTTGCTTTCACATCGTCAATTTGGCATTGGGTTTGATCAACTTTTAATTATAGAAGCTAACTCCAACCCAAAAGCAGAATTTAAATATCGTATCTTTAATTCAGATGGTGGTGAAGTAGAGCAATGTGGAAATGGTGCAAGATGCTTTTATCATTATATTAAAGAAAAAAATCTTTCGTCAAATACACAAATTACTGTTGAAACAAAATCAGGCTTAATTGTATTATCAAAAAAATATAAAGATTTAATCTCTGTGGATATGGGAAAGCCTTTTTTTGAAAAAAAAATCAGTGAATTATTTACATTTATTTCTATTGGAAACCCACATGCAGTTCTTCAACCCCTCGGTATGGAGGATAAATGGGATGATGCAATCAAGTATGCAAAAGAAATACAAACCGATATGGTACTCTTTCCCGAAGGGGTCAATGTAGGCTTGATGAAAATAATTGATGAAAATAATTTAAGGCTTAAAGTTTTAGAGAGGGGAAGTGGACTAACTCTTGCTTGTGGTTCTGGGGCATGTGCAGCTACTGCGGTAGCTATCCATGAAAAATTAGCAAAGACTCCTGTGACAGTTCACATGGACGGTGGCTGTCTAATAATTGATTGGGACGGATCAAACTCGATAATTATGTCTGGCCCATCAGAAATTGTATATGAAGGTGAATTTAATTTGGACTCATTCCAAAAAATATGAATAATTCTGAATTAATTGAAGAGTATAAAAAATTTATAAGCTTTGAAAAAAGATTAAGTTCTTCATCAGTTAAAAACTATCTTCGTGATATTAATACACTATTAAAGCTTAATGAGAATGCAGCATTAGATGGCTATTCAATCGAAAATATTAGAAAGAATATTGCTACACTTCATTCAAATGGGTTGGGTGGAAAATCATTATCAAGAATGATATCTTCATGGAGAGGGTTATTTAATTTTCTCATTCATAAATATGGATTTAAGAAGAATCCTACACTTGGAATTAAAGCACCTAAAAGTAAAAAATTGCTCCCTCAGACACTATCAGTCGACCAAACAATAAAGCTCGTTGATATTCAAGATAGTTCCTTTCTAGGGCTCCGAGATCATGCTATTTTAGAATTATTTTATTCATCTGGGCTTCGACTATCGGAACTTGTAAATCTCAACATAGGTGATCTTGATTTTGATAGTGGAACAATTACCGTAATAGGTAAAGGTCAAAAAGAGAGAGTCATTCCATTTGGCTCGTTTGCTTCGAAAGCAACAAAAAAATGGCTAGTGATAAGAAAAAAAATTAGTGTTCTAAAATCTGAGGATCAAATACTTTTTCTAAGTAAGGCTGGGAAAAAACTTACTTCTAGGGCAATTCAATACAGATTAAAATTTTGGGCCATCAAGCAAGGTGTCCCTGAAAATATTCATCCTCATTTACTCAGACATAGCTTTGCATCACACTTACTCCAATCAAGTCAGGATTTGAGAGCGGTTCAGGAGTTACTAGGTCATTCAAATATTAGTACTACTCAGATTTACACACATCTCGATTTTCAACATCTATCAAAGATATATGATAAAGCTCATCCACGAGCAAAGAAAAAATAACAAAGAATTCAAATTACTATTGATGCTTGAGAGAATTTAAATTATAGTAAATGAATGTTAGATGAACTAAATTTATTAGAGAACAAACTCACTCAACTTATTGAATCGGTGCAATCATTAAGGCAAGAAAATGAAGAGCTAAAGCCCAATCTTCAACTAGCAATAGAAGAAATACAAACCTTAAAAACTAAAATGAATGAAGCAACGTTAAAAATTGAAAACTTAATAGCGCAGTTACCTGGTTAAAATATGGCAAAACAAATCGAAGTAAATATTTTAGGAAGAGACTTCACTATCTCTTGCCCAGAAAATGAGGAAGAAAACCTACAAAAATCAATTAGTTATTTGAAGCATAAAGTAGATGAAATTCAACAAACTGGTTCAGTAATAGGTGTAGATAAGACTATTATTAAAGCTGCTTTAGATATTACTCATGAGTTTCTAAACAAAGGTGATAGCAAGGATTTACATACTCTTGACTACCAAAACAAAATTACAAACTTTAATTTATTAATTGATAAAGCATTACAAAATAACTAACTAAAAAGTTTGTTTAGATGTTGCTTAGGCTAATTATTCTTTGAACTAGTCTATAGCGTCGGTTTTAATCAATCAGAATGTGGTGAGATCGCTCACGATTGGGTAACCTTATAAGGGCTCTTGGCGAGCGAACCTAAA
>CAZPCL010000096.1:0-4018 GCA_964585105.1 uncultured Methylobacillus sp. | reverse complement strand
GCGAAAAATTATCCTAGTCAACCTAAAATTAATGATGAAATATTTAACCTGAAACACACACAGCAGGATTCATACATATTTCATGCTGGAACAAATCAAAAGGATGGGAAAATTTATACTTCTGGCGGAAGAGTTCTTGGTGTTACTGCAAAGGGAAGCTCATTGGAAGATGCTCAAAAAAAAGTCTATGCATTAATTAATAAAATTAAATTTAGTGGTATGCAATATAGAACTGACATAGGCCAAAAAATAATTAGAAAAAATTGTGAAAAATCATAGGCTAAGTCGATTTATTCGCCGGGGAGGCATTATTGCTTACCCAACCGAATCATGCTTTGGGCTTGGCTGCGACCCAAAAAATAAAAAAGCAATAAATAAAATTATTAGGCTTAAAAAAAGATCGCGTGATAAAAATTTTATACTTATTGGGTCTTCAATTAATCAGTTTACTAATTTCATAGGTCTAGTTGATGAATCAATAAAAAAAAACTTATTTACTAAATGGCCGGGCCCTCATACATGGATAGTAAGTGCTAATGATATTTGCCCAAGTTGGCTTACAAAAAATACTAAAATTGCATTAAGAATCCCATCATTTAATCCTTGCAGATCTCTAAATGAATCAATTGGAATGGCCATTACCTCTACAAGTTTAAATTTAAGCGGAAAGGTGCCACTAAAAAACTATAGAGATGTTTGTAAATTTTTACCTTCTCAAGTTAAAATAATTAAAGGCCGTGCAGGTAAAAACCAAAATCCTTCAGTTATTCAGGACCTTAAAACTATGAAGATTATTAGATCATAATGAGTAATGAAATAAATAAAGATTTAGTCAGGAACTACTTCACAGACCTTCAATTACAATTAGTTGAAGCTTTAGAACTGGTCGATGGCAATAATTTTTTAGTTGATTCATGGCAAAGAAAAGAAGGTGGTGGAGGCACAACATCTATTTTAGAAAATGGTAATATATTTGAGCGAGCTGGTATTGGGTATTCGTGTGTTACAGGATCAAAACTTCCTAAGACTGCAACTGATGCCCACCCAGAAGTTGAGAATAGAAAATGGGAGGCGATGGGTGTTTCATTAGTTTTTCACCCTCAAAATCCATTTGTTCCCACAGTACATATGAATGTAAGGTTTTTTGTGGCATCGCAAGATGGGCATCGAGACATATGGTGGTTTGGAGGAGGATTAGACCTCACACCATTCTATCCCTTTAGTGAAGATGTGATTCACTTTCACAAAACACTGAAAAAAACTTTAGACCCTTTTAATAAAGCACTTTATCCAAAATTTAAAAAAAATTGTGATGATTATTTTTTACTAAAACATAGAAATGAAGCTCGAGGTGTTGGTGGAATTTTCTTTGATGACTTTAATGATGAAAAATTTGATTATTGTCTTAATTTAATAAAAGCCATCGGGAATAATCTCACTAATGCATATTTACCAATAGTTCAAAAAAGAAAAGACACTAAATTTACAAATAAAGAGAGAGATTTTCAACTTTATCGAAGAAGTCGTTACGTCGAATTTAATTTGCTGCAAGATCGTGGTACTTTATTTGGTATTCAGTCCAAAGGACGGGTAGAATCTATATTAATGTCTATGCCGCCAATAGTTAAATGGTCTTATGATTGGAAAGCAAAAAAAGGAAGTGCTGAAGAAAGATTATATACTGACTTTCTTCCTCCTAAAGATTGGGTATAAATTATGCTAAAAAAATTATTAAGAAAAAAAAATATTAATTCTAAGTCTGAAGAAAAATTAAATCGGTGTTTAACTTCTTTTGATTTAACTCTTCTTGGTATTGGCTGCATTATTGGTACAGGAATTTTTGTTCTAACAGGAATTGCAGCTGCAAATCAAGCAGGGCCTGCAGTGATCTTATCATTTTTAGCCTCTGGTTTTGCTTGTGCTTTTGCTGCTCTTTCTTATGCGGAGTTGTCATCATCTGTAGGTGGGTGTGGGAGCGCTTATGGTTATACTTATGTAGCCTTTGGTGAGTTTATTGCGTGGATTGTTGGGTGGATACTTCTGATGGAGTACGGTATGTCCATTGCCGCTGTTGCTAATGGCTGGTCTGGATACTTTAATAATGCACTTATTGCAATAGGTATTGGACTGCCTGTTGCTCTGACGCAGCCACCAAGTCTAGGTGGAATAATAAACCTTCCTGCCTCTCTCATTATTTTAATGATTATGGGTTTATTAATCATTGGTATAAAAGAAAGTGCAAAATTTAATAAGGTAATGGTTGCTGTTAAGGTTTCTGCAATATTAATCTTCATTGTGTTGGCTTTATTTAATGTTAACCCTGCAAATTGGAGCCCTTTTATGCCCTATGGTTGGTTTGAAACACTCCCTAGTGGAAAAACAGTTGGGGTTTTAGCTGGAGCATCAATTGTATTTTTTGCTTATGTCGGTTTTGATGCAGTTTCAACTGCAGCAGAAGAAGCTATCAACCCTCAACGAGATCTGCCTAAAGGAATAATTAATTCACTATTATTTTGTACTATCATTTATATAATTGTGGCGGCTCTCTTAACAGGTGTCGTGCCTTACCAAGAGCTTAATGTTTCATCTCCAGTCGCATTCGCTTTAGCTAAAATTGGTTTTCCATGGGCTTCTGCTTTAGTTTCTACTGGAGTTATTGCTGGCCTTGCAACAGTAATGCTAGTTCTATATTACGCGCTTACAAGAATTATCTTTGCAATGAGTAGGGATGGCCTTCTCCCTAAAAGCCTTAGTTCGGTAAACCAGAAAACCCAAACCCCAATTAAAACTATTTTAATATGTGGTATTTTTATATCTATAGTAGCTGGATTTACATCATTAGGTACGCTAGCAGAAATTGTTAATATTGGAACTTTATCTGCTTTTGTAATTGTCTGTTTAGGGGTAATTTTTCTGAGAAATAATACCTCAAGTGATAAAAATACTTTTAGAAATAAATGGCATCCGGTTGTGCCTGTTTTAGGAATTATTTCATGTAGTTTACTTATGCTATTTTTACCTATACAAACTTGGCTAAGATTTCTTATTTGGGTTCTAATAGGTATTGGAATGTACTTTGTTTATTCTTATCGAAATTCTAAGTTAAATTAAACAGATACTTAATTCTCACTTGTGTTGATTGTGTATTAATATTCTTGAACAGAATACTCCGTAGCTATGCTGTGAGACATTTTAGGATAAATCACCACACTATTTTCTAATATATTAGCAGTTTCCACACATATCATTCTTCGCCATTCATCTTTTTCACCCATATCTCCCATCTCTAATGCTTTTTCTTGCCAAGGGGTCCAAACTACAGTTGAATTACTATTAGATTTTTTTATTGTTATTACCCTGTTGAAATTTTCATCTTCAATATAGCAATCATTACTTGTATTTGTGTACGCTCTGTCAAATTCATTGCTGAATGAAATAGAATTTTCCTCAATACCACGACTAAAGTTATCTGCTTTATCAGTATAGGCAGAATCCTCTAATCCGTTTACTTTTATATTTTCAATATCAGAAATATAGAAATATGTATGGTATCCCTCACTAATAACAAAAGGACTGTCGGATAAATTTGTTGTTTTTAAGTTTAAATATAAACTTTCGCCAACTACTATTGTTAGTAACAATTCGAAAGCATATGTAAGCTGTTTGGTGGCCTCTTCTGTTGGGATCATTTTGAGCACAATTTTTGTAGCTCCATTTTTTAATTGTGTCGACTCTAATAGTTTCCATGGTATTACCCTAGCAAATCCATGGGCACAAAAGCTTCCATCCGTTGGGTGCTTTCCAAACCAAGGCCAACAAATAGGAACGCCGCCTCTAATTGACCTACCTTTCTGATATCTAGCATTTGAAGAACGCCATAAAACATCTTGTTTGGCCGATTTTGGTCGCCACCAATCAACGTGTCCGCCTTGCAGAGCAACTCTACCAATAGCTAATGAGTTGTCAATTTCAATAAATTGAAGCCCATCAGCTTCATCGATGATCTTAATACTTTTAT
>CAZPCL010000095.1:0-4158 GCA_964585105.1 uncultured Methylobacillus sp. | reverse complement strand
TTTAAAAAGGGATGACGATGTTTTAGATACCTGGTTTTCATCAGCTTTGTGGCCGTTTTCAACGCTAGATTGGACTCCAGAATACCCCGAAAAAAGCAATGACGCACTTGAG
The DNA here is from genome assembly GCA_964585105.1 of uncultured Methylobacillus sp. GTDB lineage: Bacteria > Pseudomonadota > Gammaproteobacteria > Burkholderiales > Methylophilaceae > BACL14. The sequence goes on along the minus strand of CAZPCL010000095.1, from coordinate 4,046 downwards.
TTATATTTACCGTCCTCTGTGTTAGTTACTGGTTTCGATATTATTTTCTTTTGGGTTGCAAGAATGGTAATGATGACTAAGCATATTACGGGGCAGATACCATTTAAGCATGTTTATATTCATGGGTTGATTAGAGATGCTGATGGTCAAAAAATGAGTAAGTCAAAAGGAAATGTTTTAGATCCAATTGATTTAATAGATGGAATTTCAATCGAAGAATTATTAAAGAAGAGAACTAATGGGTTAATGAATCCAAAACAAGCTGAATCGATTGTTAAGAAAACTAAGAAAGAATTCCCAGAAGGAATAGCTTCTTATGGAACAGATGCTTTAAGGTTCACATTCGCGAGTCTTGCAAGCCCAGGAAGGGACATAAAGTTTGATTTACAAAGATGTGATGGGTATAGAAATTTTTGCAACAAACTATGGAATGCAACACGCTTCGTGTTAATGAATTGTGAGGAAACAGATAATGGTTTTGGCGAATGTGTTGAGGGGTATTTAGAATTTTCAAAGGCAGATAGATGGATTGTCAGTATTTTTAATAATAAAATTAAAAATATTGAACATAACTTTAAAGATTATCGCTTTGATTTACTTTCATTAGAAATATATCAGTTTGTATGGGATGAATACTGTGATTGGTATCTGGAGATTGCAAAAGCTCAATTACAAAATGGTAATGAGCCTCAACGAAGAGCAACAAGAAGAACACTTATAAGTGTTTTAGAGATGATTCTTAGAATGAGTCATCCAGTAATGCCCTTTATTACTGAGGAAATATGGCAAACTATTGCTCCTATGGCCAAGAAAGAGGGCGCATCAATTATGATGCAGCCTTACCCTACCTTTCAACAGAGCAAAGTTGATGAAGAGGCAATTGATTGGATGGAGGTATTAAAGAAAATGGTCATTCAATGCCGAAGCTTAAGAGGTGAAATGAATGTTTCACCTGCAGAGAAAATTCCATTAGCTATTAGTGGGGATAAAGATATTTTGACTGAATATGAAATTTATCTAAAAGGACTTGCTAAGGTAAATGAAGTTGAATATTTAGATGAACTAGCCAATAAAGATGCTCCAGTTGCAATTGTTGGGGACTTTAAGTTAATGCTAAATATTAAAATTGACAAAAAAATAGAGTTGGCTCGGTTACAAAAAGAAATTAATCGGTTAGAGATTGAAATTCAAAAAGCAAATGGAAAGTTGAAGAATAAGAATTTTGTTGACAAGGCACCTGCAGAAGTAATTAATCAAGAGAAAGAAAGATTGCTAGCATTCAACGAGTTGAACGAGAAAGTAAAATTACAACTAATAAAACTTAATTCCTAGTTCTTTTTTATATAAAAAGTAGTAATTTCATTTTCTATTTCGAAGAGAATCAAATCATGACCAGTATTTTTACAGAAAGCTTCAAAATCTTTTCTTGCGCTTTTATCTGTTGTTTTAATTTTTAATATTTGATTAGCTTTAAGCGAGTTAAGCCCTTTCTTACATTTAAGAATAGGCATTGGGCATTTCAGCCCAATGGCATCTATTTCGTTGTGGTATCTAGACATAATCTATTTGCTAAATGGCTCAACATCTCCTGGGTTTCTTAACATTTTATCAACCTCACCTAAATGAAGCTCTTCAGTATAAATCATTTCTCTAGCATATTCTTCGATGAGAATTGAGCTGTCACCAACAACACTTAATAATTCTCTGTAACATTTAAGAGATGCATTTTCATGATCTAAAGACTCTCTAAGTATGTTGCCAATATCATGCGTATTAGTTTCTAAAAGTGGACCAATTCCAAGTGACGGGTGACCTCCTAGATTAGTAATTAACTCGCCAGCTTTGTTTGCATGGTCTAAAGATTCACTTGCCTGATCTCTTAACCAGCTAATTATTGGAATACGGCTATAGCCATAAACCATTAAAGAATAATGGGTATAACGGACCACTCCTGCAAGTTCCATTTCTAAAATTTTGTTTAATGATGAAATAATTTTTGTATTATCAGCCACAATTGTTCTCCTTTATTATTAAATTCAAAGATAAATTAACATAGGTTAAAGAACAATGTGTTAATAGGAATGATTTGTATTCTCAATCAAACTTTATATAAAAGAAATTAATAATGAAAAAATTAGCATTGCTGCCATAAGTCTCATCGACCAAAAAGTAAATTTCATACCCTGAACTCTTTTCATTTTTTCAGTGCCGGGAATTGTAAATGATTTTGCATGTAAGAAGCGACCAACAAATAATAAACCACCAAGTATAAAAACTATTAGTGGGTGAACTTTGTTAATCTCAAGACAGCTTAATAAAATTAATCCAAATGGGACATATTCGATAAAGTTGGCTTGAGCTCTGATAGCTTGCTCAAGGTCCTTATGATTTTTATGCCCAAGTGATACTTTATGAGTTCTTCTAAGTGAAATAATATTAAGGGACAACTTTATATAAATAAAAGCAAGAAGTGATGCATAAAATCCAGTAATTTCTAACATATTTTACCTCCCGTATATTTGCCAATCAAAGCTGCCCCGATTACACCTGCTGAGTCCCCAAGTTTGTTCTGAAGAATGGGTGTATTAGGCTCGTCACAAAAAACATTTTTATAAGTCATAACTTTACCTTGTGTATATAAATTTTGATGCTTTGATAAACCTCCGCCCAATATAATTACATCTGGATCAATAGTATTAATTATATTTGCTAATGCTAAGCCAAAGTAACCATAAAAATTTTTTAAAATTTCCTTTTCTTTTTTATTGTATACTTTTTGAGACAAAAATTTCTCAGCAGAAACAGTAATATTTAAATTATTAAAAATTATATCTTCTAAACCAGTACCTGAGATGAAGTTACTAACGCAACCATTCTTACCACAGAAACATTTCGGACCATTTGGATTAATTACTGAATGACCCCATTCACCAGATAATCTCTGAGGGCCAGTACGAAGCTTCCCATTATGAATAAATCCACCACCACACCCAGTTCCCATTATTACACCAAAAACAAAAGGAAAATTTTTCCCAGCGCCCATATGGGCCTCAGCTAAAGCAAAACAATTAGCGTCATTTTCAATAGAGGATGAATGTTTTAATTTTTTTTTAATTAATTCATGTAGAGGTAATCCATTCTGACATGCAATAGTAGAGTTTCTTAGTAAACCAGTTGTCGAAGAAAGTGAACCAGGTGTACCAATCCCAAGTGTATGTTCTTCACCATTAATACTGTCCAAAGCTTGCAAATAAATATTATGAGTTTGCTTTAGAACATGATCTGGACCGTTATGACTTTCAGTAAGAATTCTTTCTCGGAATTGAATATTGGAATCGGAATCAAGTACAACAGATTCAATTTTAGTACCGCCTAAATCAATACCTATGTGATATTTATTCATTGAAATTATAGTATTTATAATAAAATCTTGAAACAAATATTAACATAATAATATTTTTAATTTTTTACAAGTACCTAAGAACTTTATGATAGAAATACTTGACAAGAAAAATGGGTCAAGCATACTCATTCATGAATTAATTTAGCCGTAAAAATAATATGCAGTTAAATTATAAATTTAGTCTATTAGAAAAGGTATTTATGAAAAATAAAATTGGAAAAGTAGCACTTTTCCTATCAGTTTTAGCAGTAATTTGGCTTTTACTGGGCATGTTTAATATTGTCCCACTTTTAATAGAGTTACCTCAGGAAACAAGTATAAGAGCGCATGCATCAGTAGCAGTAATACTATTATTAGTTGCCTCATGGGCTTTTTGGAACGAAGATTAATTTTCACACAAAGGTTTAATTATGATCAAAATGTCAGATATATGTATTTTAATTTCAGTAGCAGTAGCATTTATAACAACTGCCTATCTATGGTTTCAAGGCGCGGACACTAAGCAAGAAGCTTTGTTTACTGCAACATGGATTCCATCAATTTTAACTTTCGCTATCTATTTTAAATTAATAGCTAGAAAGGATTAATCATGGATAATTCACTACTATTTTTTACAGGCTTGTTTTGTTTTGTTCTTGCAATA
>CAZPCL010000094.1:0-4165 GCA_964585105.1 uncultured Methylobacillus sp. | reverse complement strand
GGCTATATTGATGTATTAAAAAAAATATTTAGGTTGTTGTTCTTGAGGAACAATATTATCAATTATTTTCTGCACCAAAAACCAGATATATTTATTGGTATCGATGCTCCAGATTTCAATTTTTTAATAGAAAAAGAATTAAAATTAAATAATATCCCCACTTTTCATTATGTAGCTCCATCAGTTTGGGCATGGAGAAGTGGGAGGTTAGATACTATTAAGGACAATATCGATCATTTATTTTCAGTCTTTCCACATGAACTAAAAATATTTAGAAATGCAAAAGTCCCAGTTACTTTTGTAGGCCACCCATTGGCAAATAAGATACCTCTTAATCCAAGTATGAGAATGGGAAGGAATTTATTAAACCTCGATGCGCATAAAAAAATAATTGCTCTTTTACCAGGAAGTAGATTAAGCGAGGTCAGATATCATCTTGATTTAATGATCAACACAGCAATTTTAATTAATATAAAGTTTATAAGCTTAAAACTAAAAGCTCCAGATTTTATTATCCCTTTAAACTCAAAAGATAATCATAATTATGTTACTAAATGCCTAAATGCCTATAGCGATAAGATTAATAATATTAGACTAGTTTATGGGCATTCACATGATGCAATTTGCTCTTCAAATTTGATTATTGCAGTATCAGGTACAGCTACACTTGAGGCTGCACTATTCAAGAAGCCTATGATTATTGTTTATAAAACATCTGCATTGTCCTGGCTAATTTTTAAAAGTATGTTGTTAATACCCTATATAGGGCTACCAAATATTTTATTGAAAAAATTTGTAGTTCCTGAATTTTTGCAAAACAAAGCAAGTCCGGAGAATATCTCAAAAAAAGCTATTAGTATTCTTGATGATAAAAAATTACAAAATGAATTAAAATCAATGTTTAGAGTGCTCCATATAAAATTAAAAAGAAATAGTTCAGAGATTATTTATAAAAAAATAATTAAATATTTAAAATGACACTTATTTGTGGGATAGATGAAGCTGGAAGGGGGCCTCTTTGTGGACCTGTTTTTGCCTCTGCAGTTATATTAGATAGCACCCTAGTTTTTAACGGTCTAAAAGATTCAAAAAAACTATCTGAAAACAATAGAGATCTTTTGTATAAAGAAATAAAAGAAAAAGCTATTGAGTACTCAGTTGCAACAGCTTCCGTCGAGGAAATTGATAACCTTAATATCCTACAAGCATCTTTATTAGCGATGGAAAGAGCATTTAGTCTACTTAAAAAAAGAGCTAATTTTATTTATATTGACGGAATATACTGCCCTGATATCAAAAAGCCAATGCAAGCAATCATAAAAGGAGACTCCTTGATTCCAGCTATTTCAGCTGCATCGATTGTTGCTAAAGTTGAGCGCGATAAATACATGAGAAAACTTGATGAGAAATATCCTCAATATAACTTAAAAAAACACAAAGGATACCCCACAAAAGAACATTTAGTTTTGCTTAATCAATATGGTGTCAATGAAATTTATAGGAGAACTTTCAAGCCAGTAAAAAAGTTAATTAATAAGAAAAATACATAACTGTTTATCAATATTAACTTTTGTTTTTAACTTCCAATTTTCTACCGTATCTGAAATTATTCTTTCTTTACTACTAGTCAAGTTTATTGCAAGGCAAAGTCTTATTTTCTTATCTAGTATTGCTAGTAGATCTTTTAGTAGCTTTTCATTTCTATATGGTGTCTCGATAAAAATCTGTGTTTCCCCTCCTTCTTTTACTGATAACATCATTTTTTTTATATAGTGTTCTTTATCATTTTTTTCGATCGGTATATATCCATGAAATTTAAATTTTTGTCCATTAAAGCCCGATGACATTAGGCTTAGAATAATGGACGATGGACCTACTAAAGGAACAGTTTTTATATTATTTAAATGAGCGTACTCAACAATTTTACTTCCAGGATCTGCTATACATGGACTACCAGAATCAGAAAGCAATCCAATATCTTCTCCTTTTATGATGGGCTCAAAGTATTCTTTTATGTCACTAATGCTGGACTTGTTGGTTTGTTTATAAATTTCTATTGATTGTAGGTCGGTACTTAACTTTAATTCTTTAATGGTTTTTCTAGCTACTTTTTCATTTTCAACGATAAAATACTTAACATTATGAAGCAATTTTTTTTGCTCTTCTAGTAAGAAGCTAACATTTTCATTTTGTTCAATTGAAGAAGGTATTATATAGAGTAAACCTTTCTTTTCTAATTTCTGCATTATGTAATACTTACTCCAGCTTTGCTAAGCATATTTACTAGTGAGATTAAGGGTAAGCCAATAATTGCTGTGGGATCACTACTATTGATTTCCTCTAAAATAGATATCCCTAATCCTTCAGACTTAACACTGCCCACACAGTTAAAAGGCTTTTCTTTTTCTAGATAATTTTCAATTTGAGAGAGTGTTATTTTTTTGTACTTCACATCAAAACTTATAACTTTTTTTTGTATAATATTTGTCTTTTTTTGATACACACAAATAGCGCTATGGAAGTTTACTTTTTGCCCGCTTAATTCTGTTAGTTGGGATATAGCCGATTTATAATTTAAAGGTTTTTGAACTTGGATACTGTTACATTCTGCTGTTTGATCACATCCAATCACGATTGCTTCCTGAAATTCATTTGAAACTTTTCTAGCCTTTTCTTCTGCAAGTCGATTTGCTGTTTCGTATGCTGTTTCATTTTCTATTATAAATTCATCCATTTTCGGATTAATTACTTCAAAATTAATCATTAGCCTTTCAAGTAACAATTTTCTGTAGATCGAAGATGATGCAAGAATAAGATGTGCCATTTTAAAAGTACTTAAGCCTGAATTTCAAGCAAGGTCTCATTTGGTGAAACTTCATCGCCTTTACTTATATTAATTGCAATTACTGTTCCCGATATTGCTGCTTGAATTTCATTCTCCATTTTCATTGCTTCAATAACGACAATGCTATCCCCCGCTTTAACTTTATCACCAACGCTAGCTTTAATATCAACAATTTTCCCTGGCATTGCTGTCGCAACACAACCATCATGGGTTGGCTTTGGTCTCAATTCATCAACCCTAGCTATTTTTTTACTTTCCAAACTACCCCCAGACGTTATTGGCTTACTTACTAAAACCTCATCTAATGTTTCGACTAGAACTTCTTCGGAAATTCCATCAACTGATACATAGAAGGGTCTTTCTGTCTCTCTAGGATTGCCCGAGCCAGTTAAATTAATATGGTAAGTCTCACCATGTAAAGTTATATTAAATTCGGTAGGTGCATAATGATCTCCTTTCTGCTTTTCGTCATCTTCATTTAGGAGTACTTCTGGCTCTAGAGCTCCAGCATTTCTTTCTTGTAGAAAAGTTGTACCAACATCTGGAAACATTGCGTAAGTCAAAATATCTTCATCCGTTTTAGCGAAGGATTCTGATTTAGCTCTAAGATTAACTACTTCTGGTTTCAACTTGTCTGCTGGTCTTGATGAAATTTCTTTTTGATCTCCAATAGCTTTTCTCTTAATTTCAATATTTAATTTTCCTGGGGCCATACCATATTGACCTAGAAAATAATTCTTAACTTCGGTAGTGATGGTTTTATACCTCTCCCCAGTGATAACATTGAGTGCTGCTTGAGTGCCTACAATTTGCGACGTTGGAGTCACTAATGGGGGATAACCTAAATCTTTTCTTACTTCAGGAATTTCTTTTAAAACCTCAGCCATTTTATCCAATGCACCTTGGTCTTTTAATTGATTAGATAAATTTGAAATCATTCCTCCAGGTACTTGATTAATTAACACTTTTGGATCCAAGCCAGTAAATTTAGATTCAAACTGCCAATATTTTTTTCTATTTTCCTTTAAGTAGTCGGTTATTTCGTCCATCTTCGACAAATCTATATCAGTTTTATAGCCCATATCTTCAAGAGCAATAATTGTTGATTCCGTCGTTGGATGACTAGCCCCTTCTGAGTAACTTGAATTACATGTATCAATTATTGATGCTCCTGCTTCCACTGCAGCAATAAGATTTAGTGTAGCAAGTCCTGAGGTCGCATGACAATGCATATGAATCGGGAGACTTATATTTTTAACTAGAGATTTAACTAGGTCTTTTGTAATATTAGGAGTCAACAAACCTGCCATATCTTTAATT
>CAZPCL010000093.1:0-4196 GCA_964585105.1 uncultured Methylobacillus sp. | reverse complement strand
TACCTGTCTTGCTGGGGGATTCTTAAGCTTATTATTCGCCTTTCTCTTTTTTAAAAAGGCCAATAATAATATCGTTACAAATATGGTGAGTTTATCGGTAGGAACTATGCTTGGTGCTGTATTTCTTGAAATACTCCCGCATGCATTAGAGCAGACCGCTGATTCTCATGACACTATGATTATAGTATTAATTGGCTTGCTAGTATTTTTTACCCTAGAAAAGTTATTGATTTGGCGTCATTGCCATGGAGATCATTGCGAAACTCATTCAGATGACATACAACTTAAACAGAATAGTGGTGGAAGTCTTCTTCTTGTTGGTGATTTGTCGCATAACTTCATTGATGGAATTCTTATAGCTAGCGCATTCATATATGAATTTGAATTAGGATTAGTTACTGCTTTAGCGATTTATGCCCATCAAATTCCCCAAGAGATGGGTAATATATCCATATTTGTGCATAAAGGTCTTAAAAAAAGTAAAGCTATTTTGCTGAATGTAATTGCAAACATGACAATGACTGCAGGGGCTATAATCACTTTTATTTTAATTGATTCTGCTGGTGAAATACTTCCAATTTTGTTAGCTTTTACAGCATCAAACTTGATTTATGTTGCTATATCTGACCTTATTCCAGGGTTGCACAAAAAAACTGAAATAAAAGAGTCATCGATGCAAATTGCTATGATTCTTTTCGGTGTCCTTATCGTTTATTTTTTCCATTCATTCCTGCATTAAGATGACATCAAAACTTGATTATCATGCACCAAAAATTGGTTTTGTATCACTTGGCTGTCCAAAGGCAGGTTCTGATACTGAGAAGGTTCTGAGTCAAGTCAGATCAGAAGGTTATGATATTGCTAATGATTACAAAGACGCAGGACTTGTTATAGTCAATACATGTGGCTTTATTGATAGCGCCATAGATGAATCCTTAGATGCAATTGATGAAGCTCTAAATGAAAATGGCAATGTAATTGTTATGGGCTGTCTAGGAGAAAAAAAACATATTATTGAGGCGCGGTTTAATAATCTTTTAGCAATAACTGGCTCGGAAGCATTTTCAGAAGTAATGGATGCTGTCCATCAACATATTCCTAAACCACATGACCCATATGTTGACTTAATTCCCCCCCAAGGTGTTAGGTTAACGCCAAATCATTATTCATATATTAAAATTTCGGAAGGATGTAATCATAAATGTAGTTTTTGCATTATTCCCTCAATGAGGGGTAAGTTAGTAAGTAGGCCAATTGGTAACATAATGGATGAAGCCGAGAGATTGGTTGACTCTGGCGCTTCAGAGTTATTGATTATTTCACAAGATACAAGTGCTTACGGCGTAGATATTAAATATAGGACTGGATTTTGGGATGGTAAGCCAATCAAAAGCAATCTTTATGACCTTGCCAAGAATTTAGGAGAGCTCGGTGTATGGATTCGCTTACATTATGTTTACCCATATCCACATGTAGATAAAATTATTTCTTTAATGGCTGAAGGAAAAATTTTGCCTTACATTGATGTACCTTTTCAGCACGCAAATCATGAAGTTTTAAAAAGAATGAAAAGGCCCGCTAATTCTGAAAATAATCTGGAAAGAATATTAGAGTGGAGAAAGATTTGTCCAGAGATTGCTATTCGCAGTACTTTTATTGTTGGTTTTCCTGGGGAAACGGATACTCAATTTGATGAACTCCTTCAATTTATTGAGGATGCTCAGCTAGAAAGGGTAGGTTGTTTTAAATATTCTAATGTCGATGGCGCAACCTCAAATTTATTATCTGGCAATATAAGTGAAGAGGTAAAGCAGGAAAGATATAATAGATTGATGGGGCTTCAATCAAAGATTAGCTTTAAGAAGCTTAAGGATAAGGTAGGAAGCATTCAAACTGTTTTAATTGATGAAGTAAATTCCTCTCATGCAATTGCAAGGTCTTATGCAAATGCTCCTGATATCGATGGCCATATATTTTTAGAAACACCAGAAGGTTTGCAACCTGGGGACATGCTTGATGTTAAAATAAATCGTGCAGAAGATTACGATTTATTTGCAGGCCCAATTAAAAAGTGAGTAAAGTATGGAAATAGTAACGCGATTTGCCCCGAGTCCAACAGGATATCTTCATATTGGTGGAATAAGAACCGCATTATTTTCCTGGGCTTTTGCAAAAAAAAATAAAGGAAAATTTATTTTACGCATAGAAGATACCGATATAGAACGATCAACACCAGAGGCAATTGAAACCATTAAGGCTGGAATGAAATGGCTTAAACTAAAACACGACGGGGAGATTTTTTATCAAACCCAACGCTTTGAGAGATATAAGGAGCTAATAAAACTATTAATCGAACAAGGCGATGCATATTATTGTTACACAAGTAAAGAGGAATTAGATAAATTAAGAGAAATTCAATTAAAAGTAGGACAAAAGCCAAAATATGATGGTCGTTGGAGACCTGAAGAGAGCAAAGAGCTTCCAACTATTCCAGACGGAATTCAGCCAGTAATTCGTTTCAAAACACCAAAAAATGGCGAAATAAAATGGAAAGATATGGTTAAAGGGGAAATTGTTATAAAGAATGAAGAATTAGATGATCTTATTATTGCAAGATCTGACGGAACCCCAACTTACAACTTTTGCGTTGTTGCTGATGACTGGGATATGGAAGTAACCCACGTGATAAGAGGTGATGACCACATAAATAATACACCAAGACAAATAAATTTATTAAAGGCATTAAACGCACCTATCCCTCAATATGCTCATTTATCGATGATATTAGCTGATGACGGGCAAAAGTTATCTAAAAGATATGGGGCTGCTAGCGTAATGAAATATCGGGATGACGGCTATCTTCCTGAAGCGGTAATAAATTATTTAGCTAGGCTTGGCTGGAGTCATGGAGATGAAGAAATCTTTTCTGCAGAGCAGCTATCGAAATGGTTTGATTTTGAACACGTTACTTCCTCAGCGGCACAATTTGATCAAGAAAAATTAGATTGGATTAATAACCATTACATCAAAAACGAAGCTTCTGAAAAATTAGTTGATCTAATAAAGCCTAAGCTAATGGATAATAATGTTGAAGTGCTTGATGATCAGATATTAATTAATGCTATAAAGCTTTATCAAAATAGAGAGAAAAATCTAAATATATTTTCAGAAGATATCTTGTTCTTTTTTAAAGAAGTTAGTCCTTCAGGGGAGCTAAAGAACAAGTATTTAGATGAAAAATCAAAAAGTCTGGTTAAAATTTTCATTGATGGTTTAGAACATTTAAAATGGACTGATGAAGACGTAAATAATTATTTAAAAGAGTTTGTTAAAAAACAAGAAATAAAATTTCCTGAAATTGCAATGCCCTTAAGAACAATTATTGCTGGAACTGATAATACTCCGAGCATTGGGAGTATAATTTTCATTTTAGGAATTGAAAAAATTAAAAAAAGAATAAGTAATATTTTATAATTGAAAATTATGACAAAAAATAAAAATCTACAAGATTTATTTCTATCCCAAATTATTAAGGACAATGTATCTGTATCTATCTATTTATTAAATGGAATAAAGTTGCAAGGTCAAATTAAATCATTTGATCAATATGTAATAGTTCTTAGTGGCAGCACTCCTCAGTTAATTTATAAGCACTCAGTATCAACAATAGTTCCCTCACAAGAGATAATAATTGAACCACTAGACTCTGATTGATGTTTGATAGACCTCAGCTTGGTGATAATGCAATTGTAGTTAGTTTAGATTTTGGTGGATTTGACACTAAAGAAGATATCAACGAAATAAAACAACTGACAGTTAGTGCGGGTTTCAATATATCTGAATTGGTAACAAGTAAGAGGTCTAACCCCCATACAAAATACTTTATTGGTTCTGGCAAAATGGAAGAAATAGCGCTGATGAAAGAGACATTAAAAGCCAATACACTCATATTTAATCACGAATTATCACCATCCCAAGAAAGAAATATTGAAAAAATATCTGGAATGCGAGTTTATGATAGAACTGCTCTGATACTTTTTATATTTTCACTTAGAGCTAAAACATACGAAGGAAAGCTTCAGGTAGAATTAGCACATCTTGCTCACTTATCTACTAGGCTTGTTAAAGGCTGGAGCCACCTAGAAAGGCAAAAAGGAGGAATAGGAGAGAGAGGTGGGCCAGGAGAAAAACAAATC
>CAZPCL010000092.1:0-4214 GCA_964585105.1 uncultured Methylobacillus sp. | reverse complement strand
CTTATTAATAGTTTCAATCATGTGAACAGGAATACGAATAGTTCTAGCTTGATCTGCAATTGAACGAGTAATTGCCTGGCGTATCCACCATGTTGCATATGTTGAAAATTTATACCCTCGACGATATTCAAACTTATCAACAGCTTTCATGAGTCCTATATTACCTTCCTGAATTAAATCTAAGAACTGCAAGCCACGATTCGTATATTTTTTTGCAATAGAAATAACAAGTCTTAAATTAGCCTCTATCATTTCACGCTTTGCTCTTTTTGCTTTAAATTCACCAGAAGTCATCTGCCTATTAATTTCTTTAAAATGATTAATTGGAATTCCAGACTCCATTTCTAACGAAATTAATTTTTTTTGTTGGTCAACAATGTCATGCTTTCTTTTTTCTAACCCAACAACGAATGCTTTATCAGATTTAAGTTCTTCCTTGAGCCATTTTAGGTTTGTTTCATTCCCAGGAAAATTTTTAATAAAATGTGTTCTGGGCATCTTGGAATTTTCAATACAAAATTCCATTATCTGTCGTTCATGAATTCTAATTTGAGCAACAAATGTTCTAACTTTGTCACATAATAATTCAACAAATTTTGAAGAAAATCTGAAGTTAACGAGCTCTTTTAATATATATTCTTGATGTTTTTGGTATTCGGTATCATCAACCCATTTATTTTTAAGTCGTAGTTCGCCTAATTTTTTATGTGCTTTTTTGATAACACCAAATCGTCTTAAAACTTCAGCAGACAATTTAGCTAGTTCTTCAGGTGGCATCCCGCTTGCCTTACCTGTATCGTTATCCTCTTCAGCTTCGTCTTCTTGTGCACCGGAAGATTCTAGCTCTAAAGCAGCCTCTACTTTTGCTAACTCCTTCTCTGCTTCCATATCTATTAAGCCATCAACAAATTCTTCCACACCAATTTCAGCCTTTTTAACTTTCTCAGATATTGTCATTAAGTCATCAATGATTCCTGGGCATGCTGAAATTGCTTGGATCATATTTCTTAGCCCTTCTTCAATTTTCTTTGCAATTACTATCTCACCTTCACGAGTCAATAAATCAACTGTACCCATTTCTCTCATATACATCCGCACTGGATCAGTCGTTCTTCCAAACTCAGAATCTACAGTTGCTAATGCTTGTTCTGCTTCTTCAGCAGCTTCCTCATCAGTAACGGGGGCAGGAGCATCAGACATTAATAATTCTTCTGCATCAGGGGCCTGTTCGTAGACCATAATTCCCATATCATTAATAATTCCTATAATTCCTTCAACTTGATCGCTTTCAGTTATCTCATCAGGAAGATGATCATTAATTTCTCGCTGCGTTAAATATCCTCTTTCCTTTCCTAGAATAATTAGAGCTTTTAGCTGCATCCTTCTGTTTTCTGCTTCTTCAGGATTATTTGCTGCATCTTTAAGATACAAATCTTTGAGTTTTTTAACTCTAGTAACTCTTTTAGTTTTTTTATCTTCTGGGTTTTTTTTAGGTCTTGCCATGGTTACCTCTGATTATCATATGGGGCTTAAAATTTAATAGTAATTTATCAATTTTAGGACTACGTATTTTAGCAGAGTATAAATTTTTAATCAATTTATTATTTTATTTTTTCTTATAAAAAGCATTAAAAATCAATTGCTTATAATTTACCTATATTTTTTAAAAATTCTCTTTCTTCATCAGAAAGTGAGTTGAGACTTTTCTTTGTTGTCTCACTTAACTTATTTTTATTAACTGAAGAGAAATAACGTTTTTTAATGCTAGCTCTTAAAGCATTTATCTCTTCCTCGAGATTCATCTCGTCGTCAAATGTAGCGAGTTGTGCATTAATTTGCTTAATCAATTCATCATCAAACCTACTTGCCAATAAGTGCATAATCGAAGCTGAATTATTCTCTATTGTTTCATTTTTTATGTCTATTACAGCCAAAACTAATTTGTCATCTATAGTATCCGATGTGAAGTATTTTGAATCTTCTTTAATAATTAGTTCTGGTTTTAATATAAGCAAAAGACAAAACCTTCTAGATGATTTCATAGGCAGCCTGTTTGGTAATTTTCTACTATTATTATTATTTTTATATATATTTTTTAATTCTAATATTTCATTAATTTCATCTACCTCAAGATTAATTAATTCCGCTATTCTTTTTTTAAATATCATTAATAATTTTGGAGCTGTTAGTTCATTTAGGATTGGCTTGATTTCATTTAGAAATTTAACTCTTTTTTCTGATGTAACAAGGTTATTATCAATAGTTAAATATTTTATTATATATTCTGTTAATGGTATTGAATTTTGAGCTAATGCTTCAAACTCTTTCGCAGAATTTTCTTTTACAAATGAATCTGGGTCATGAGTATCCGGAAGGAATAAAAATTTTAATTGAATTTTATCTGTAACAGATATCAATGAATTGTTCATCGCTCTCCATGCTGCAGATCTGCCTGCATTATCTCCATCAAAACAAAAAATAATTTCTTGGGTGTATCGAATTAATTTTTTAATATGAAAAGCTGTAGTCGCTGTTCCAAGAGTTGCTACAGTGTTCCTAATACCTTTTTGGGCAAGGCCAACTACATCCATATATCCTTCAACAACTAGTACATATCCTTTTTCTCTTATTTGCTTTCTTGATTCTAATAAGCCATAAAGCTCATAGCTTTTTTGGAAGAGGGGGGTCTCGGGCGAGTTATAATATTTGGGGGTATCTTCTAAATCTATTACTCTTCCTCCAAAACCAATAATCTTTCCCTTATCACTATAAATTGGAAACATAATTCGATTCCGAAAACGATCATAATATTTTCCTTTTTCATTTTTAACAACTAGTCCTGCTTTTATGAGACTTTCATCTTTATAATCGTTAAAAGGTATCTTTAGATTTTGCCATCCCTCAGGTGCATATCCAATAGAAAATTCTTTTGCAACTTCCCCAGTTAACCCTCGTGACTTTAAATAGTTTATTGCTTTTGGTGATACCCTTAATTGCTTTTGGTAATAGATGCTCGCAATCTTAATTACTTCTTCTAGATTAGAATTTTCAGCATTCGTTTCGATTTTTTGAGGTGCATCGTTTGGGACCTTTAAGCCAATAGAATTGGCAAGCTCATTAATAGCATCAACAAACGTTAGCCCCTCATATTCAATTAAAAAACTTATTGCTGAGCCATGCTCGCCACACCCAAAGCAATGGTAAAACTGCTTTGATGAGCTTACAGTAAATGAAGGAGTTTTTTCTTGATGAAATGGACAACAAGCTAGATAATTTGCTCCAGCTTTCTTAAGCGTTACTCTTTTGTCGACTATATCAACGATGTCTATTCTATTTAATAGTTCTTGTATAAAAGATTCAGGAATCATTATTAAATATTATCTCAATATTTATAAATATAGTATGTCCAAATTAGGATTTATGCTAAAAATTTTATGTGAGCTTTATTTTTATTTTTTTTGAAACATCAGCCATATTGGCTTTCCCAACAAGTTTAGATTTAAGGATTCCCATAACTGCTCCCATGTCTTTCATCGACTGAGCTCCGCAACTTTCAATTACATCAACAATAACTTTCTCAACTTCATCTTCTGATAATTGTTCCGGCATATAATCTTGCAGAACTTTAATTTCAAACTCTTCTTTTTGAACTAAATCTTTACGTTCTGCCTTATTGAAGGCATCTATTGAGTCTCGACGTTGCTTTAACATTTTTTCGATTATTAAAACTATATCTTCATCGACAAGCTCAATTCTCTCATCAACTTCTTTTTGTTTAATTTCGGCTAGAATAAGCCTTATAGTTCCTAGACGTTCAGAATCTTTACTACGCATTGCAGATTTCATGTCGTCAGTAATTTGAAGCTTTAAAGGCACTTGTAAACTTAAAAAAGTTTAGGGGGTAGCATTTGATTTCTTAGACGCCTATATTGTCTTTTGACAGCTGCAGCAGCTTTTCTTTTACGTTCCCATGTTGGCTTTTCATAAAATTCTCTAGCGCGCAAATCATTTAACAATCCTGTTTTCTCAACAAGCCTTTTAAATCGTCTTAGTGCTACATCAAATGGTTCGTTTTCTTTTACTTTTACTGTTGACATTAATAATCTCTTTAAAGTTTAACTCTATGAATTAATAAATAATTTTACTAATCTTAGAAAGGTTGACATTTTAATGCTAATATTCATTTTTTTCAACTAATAAAATAAAAAAGACTA
>CAZPCL010000091.1:0-4214 GCA_964585105.1 uncultured Methylobacillus sp. | reverse complement strand
AAATATCAAAAATAAAAAATAAAATTTTAGATTTTGAAATAATAAGCAAGTCTTCAATTTTGCATAGCTATGAGGATTTTCAAGACTTTTACTTAAAATTTGGTGATAGCTATAAAAAAATACTTACCGATGGGCAAGGATTTGGAGCTGGTCTAATGGTCCCAACATTGGCATATAATCTGCCTATTATAAATAACCTTCAAGTAATTTATGATCAAGATAGGAGTAAGATAAATAAAAGATTTATTAATTTAAGGCCTAAAATTAAAGACTCAAAATACATGGATATTACAAAGCCTATTATTATTACTGCGATTAGTACTAAGGCCGCAACTAGATCTATTTTTAATTACTTATCAAGTAATAAGTTTAAAAAAATACTCATCCCAACAATTACAACTTAAGAGGCTTAATGGATTTAAAAATAAAAAATAAATGGGCATTAATTACCGGGGGCGCAAATGGCATTGGAGAGGAGGTATCATGTCAGTTGGCTATTGAAGGCGTCAATATTATCGTAACATCTCGCTCCGAAAAACCAATCAAAAATTTACAGCAGAAGCTAGAGCATTTAAATATTGAAGTTCATGGCATTGTAGTTGACTTTTTAGAGCCAAATTGGATAGATGATTTTAAAGAGAAAATAAGCAAGTTTCCAATTTCAATTCTAGTAAATAATGCTGGGCACACCCTTGATGTTGCAGACCCTTATTGTTCCATAGATGATTGGCATAGAGTAATGGAATTAAATTTTTATACTGCAGTAAATTTATGTAATCTATTAATTCCTAATATGAAAGAGAACCAGTGGGGGAGAATTATAAATATTACTTCATGTGCGGGACTAGAAAATAGCGGTCCAGTTACTTATTCTGTTTCTAAATCTTCACTAACTGTTTACACAAGAACAATGGGGAGAATTCTGGCAACTGAAGGTGGCCATGTAGTTATGTCAGCAATATACCCTGGGGTAGTTCAAACTGAAGGTGGGCATTGGGATAATGTTCTAAAAACTAATCCATCTCATGCTAAAAAATATTTAGAAGAGAGAACTCCACTTAAAAGATTTGGAATGGTAAGTGAAATAGCTCCCGCTGTTGTTTTTCAATGCTCTGATCTAGCTTCATTTTCCCATGGAGCAATAATTCCTGTTGATGGTGGTCAATCTCGCCATTACAGCTCATTTAATTATCTTTCATAAAATATAAGATGAAACTATCAGATTGTTTAGCAAAAATTATTCAGGAAGAAAATATTGAATGTGTCTTTGGTTTACAAGGTGGGGCTGTAGTTCATTTATTCGATTCACTAGAAAATAATGGAACAGAGGTTTTATATCTTCATCATGAACAAGCCGTAGGTCTAGCAGCTGCATCATACGCTAAGGTAAATAATACTCTTGGATGTGCAATTGTTACCTCTGGTCCAGCATCAACAAATGCAATCACAGGTTTACTTGCTGCTTGGCAAGACTCTGTCCCGTGTATTTTTATAAGTGGGCAAGCTAGATCAGATCAACTCTCATATGGAAAAAAAGTCAGGCAAGTCGGAGTGCAGGAGGTAAATATAGTCGATATTGTAAAACCAATTACAAAGTTTGCTAAATGTATTTTTTCCGCAATTGATTTTGAGTCTACCTTAATTGAAGCAATTCAAATCGCAAAATCTGGGAGACCAGGACCAGTCTGGATTGACCTACCGGTAAATCTTCAATGGGAAAATATAAAATATTTATCTCTTTCTAGTAAAAATAAAAAAAATATTATAAATACAGATATAAAATTAGATGACAATTTATTTCATCAGTCTATAGATTGGATAAGACAATCAAAAAAACCATTATTTATTCTTGGTTACGGACTTAGGTTATCAAATACGCAAGAAGATATTATCAGTATACTGAATAAAGCAAGTATACCTTTTGTTACCACATGGAATGCGGAAGATTATTCGAGTACAGAAAATAAAAATAATATGGGTGTTATTGGGATGTTTGGTCAGAGGGGGGCAAATAAGATAGTTTTTGATTCAGATCTGATAGTTTGTTTAGGTACTCACTTATCAGCCGCACACACAACAACCCTTTTTGATAGCTACGCAAAAAAAGCAAAAAAAATTATTGTTAATATCGACAAAAATCAATTAGAAAATTTAAATATCAGTTTTGATCTAATCATTAATGCCGACCTAAGAAGTTATATAGACTCCTTAAAAAATATTGATTTACAGGGAAATAAATTATGGAAAAATTTAGAAGTCTATAAGTGTTTAAATTGGAATGAGCCTGACAACAAAAATAGTATAAATTCATTCTCATTTATAAGACGGCTATCATCAAAAGTTAAGGACGCTTGCTGTTACATTATCGATGGAGGTGGGACTGCATTGTATGCAGGCTTTCAAAGTACACAGCTTAAGGAAAAAGATAGAATTATTTGTTCTTCGGCAATTTCAGCTATGGGAACAGGCCTTGCTGAATCTCTTGGAGTAGCAAAAACAAAAAAATATGATTTGATGTTCTGCATTATTGGAGATGGTAGTTTTATAATGAATATCCAAGATTTACAAAGCATAGCCCAAGAACAAATTAATTTAAAAATTATTGTAATTAATAATAATGGTTACCAAGCTATTAGAAACACACAAAATCAATTTTTAGAAGGTAGGCTATACGGAACACACCCAGACTGGAATCTTAAAATGCCCTCAATAGAAAAAATGGCACTAGGGTTTGAGGTTGATTATATTAAGCTAAAAAATCCAGAATTAATTAATAATGATATTCAAAAAATTCTTAAGCATAAAGGTCCATTGATTGTTGAAGTTATTGTTGATGAAAATCAAAAGTCTTTATTTAGGCAAAAATATATTAAGAATGATAATGGAACATTCAGCCCGACGGATTTATCAGATATGTTAGTCAATGAATAATTTAAATTTATCTACTTTAATAAACATTCTTGTTTGAAGTATATTTACTGTCATCTATAATGTTTCTTGTGCACTTATTTCTTAAAAAAATCATATTTCGTTTCTATACTGTCCTAGCGCTATGCCTTATGGGGACGCTCTTATCTGGATGTTCACAACTTGGACCAGATTTTATGGAAAATGGTAGAAATGATTACAACAAAGTCCTAGCAAACACTAATGACGAGGAAATGTTACTGAATTTAGTTAGAAGAAGGTATGCAGACAGTATCGCAATTTTAGAGGTAAACAGTGTATCAACTTCTCTTGAATGGAAGCGAAGTGGTAATTTAATAGCTAATATTTTTGACGGGGCTGATAATAATTTTGGTATTAGAGGTGATGGTTCTTACAGTGAAAAACCAACCATTACTTATCTACCTCTTCAGGGATCTAATTATGTAAGAAACGTATTGAGTCCCATAAAACCTGAAATTATATTACTTCTAACAAGATCAGGGTGGAGTATTGAAAGGTTATTGAGACTAACAACCAATAAAATTAATGGGATAAATAATGCGTCGGAGGCATCTGGACCAACGCCTAATATTGAGCCATCTTATAAAGAATTTAAAGTATTAGCTAATATCTTTTATCAACTTCAGAAAAAAAATATCATCAGCTTTGGCTATCAATTGGAAGGCTCTAATAATAAGCTTGCTCTCTTAATTAGGAAAAAATTTAGTGGCTCTAATGAAGTTAAAAGCCTACTCACTGCTTTAGATTTATCTACTAATAATACAATAATTCCTTTGACAACTAATTTCTCTAATGGGACAGAGGGCACAAGTATTGAAATTAATTTAAGATCACTAGCAGGTATTCAGTTTTTCTTATCTCATGGCGTTCTTATTCCGGATGAAGATATTATTAATAATCGAGTTAAGGTTACCAAAACCAAAAATGGCGAGAATTTTAATTGGCAGAATATTATGTCAGATTTTTTTGTTGTCTACTCTCAAAAAGAAAAACCTAATAATGCATCCGTAAAAGTCAAATATAGAGGTCACTGGTTTTTCATAAAGGACAATGATATTGAGAGTAAGTACACATTAATGCTTCTTAATCAAATTAGTGCCTTACAATCAGGTAACTTAGAGAAAGCAGGGCCAGTTTTAACTCTTCCAGTAGCTCAGTAAGAAATCTTCTGCCTAAATTATCCTCAAAACTAAGTTATAATATCGCTCACGCGCCCGTAGCTCAGCTGGATAGAGTACTTGGCTACGAACCAAGGGGTCAGGAGT
>CAZPCL010000090.1:0-4256 GCA_964585105.1 uncultured Methylobacillus sp. | reverse complement strand
AGGCGCATCAACTTTGGCATCCTTAAATCACTAGTTAAAAAATAAGTTCGCCAACCAGAAAGTTTTTTCTTCATAGTCGAAGCCCAGATTGGGTAAGCGTTCGCTAAACCATCATCCTCACCAAGTCTAACTCCATAAGGTGGGTTAGTTACCAGAACCCCCTCTTTAAGAGGTGCTACAATATCTTCAAAACCTTTACAGCTTAATTCCACTGCATCTACTAAACCAGCTTCAGCAAGATTTCCTTTGCTTACTCGGATAGCTCTAAGATCTATATCTGATCCATAGATATTCGAAAACACAGGAGGCTTAATTTGTGATTGATACTCAGATTTTATTTTCTTAAAAAGTATTGAATCAAAATTGCTCCAGCGCTCAAAGCCAAAACTTCTTTTCAATCCTGGGGCCTGATTTAATGCAATCATTGCTGCTTCAATTAAAAATGTTCCACTGCCACACATTGGGTCTAATAAAGCTTCTCCAGATTGCCAGCCACTCAAAATGAGTATGCCTGCTGCAAGATTCTCTCTTATTGGGGCCTCAACACTTGATTTTCTAAAACCTCTTTGATAAAGAGGCTGTCCTGATGTATCAATGTATAAGTCAAAATAATCAGCTTCTAAGTACAAATGAATTCTAATATCTGGATCTCTAATCTCAACATTTGGGCGGGCATTTACCTTGCTTCGAAATTGGTCACAAACTGCATCTTTAATTCTTAAAGTCATAAAATCAAGGCTCTTCAAAGGACACTTAACTCCAGTCGTACTTACTTTAATCCCATTAGAAACATCAAATAAATTTGACCATTCCACATTAAGCGCTGCATTATAAAGATCATCTTCTGTTTTATAGCCACCGTTCGCAACCCGACAAAGAATCCTTGTTGCAATTCTACTAGTAAGATTTGCTCGGTAAAGGAGTTCAATTGAAGATTCGAATTTAACTCCGCCATCTACAATCTTAATTTCTACTATGCCTAATACTTTTAATTCTTCTGAGAGAAGAACTTCTAAACCTCTTGGGCATGATGCAAAGTAATTTTTTTTCAATATAACATCCTAATGAAAGCGAATTTGACTTGATGTGCCTCGCTTGTTATTTTTAATAAGTCGGCTGAAATATACCATTAAATTGAGCTCATAATTTACTTCTAGTGACTTTATTTTTTGTTTTAAAGTTTTAATATTAAACTCAACATTTTTTTCATTAAAAGCAAAAACGATTATATTGCCGGGTTTACTAGATTCAGTATAAAGAACTTGGTTGTCAAAAACTAAGTTAATGCGATCTATGTAAAGGGGTGTTTTAGGATCAGAACCCCAGAGATTTATCATGAAAACTCCTTTTTTTGACAATACGTTTCTGCATGATTCGAAATAAGAGATGGTACAAAACTCTACAGGAAGTCCATAATCCTCAAATGCATCAGAAACAAGTAGATCATATTCTGTATCCGCTTTTTTTATGTACCGAATTCCATCCCCTTTAATAATATTAAATCTTTTTGATATTGGTAATTTAAAAAAATGCTTTGAGACTTGTATAACTTTTGGATTAAGCTCCAAAATAGTTAGTTTTGTTCTTGCAAATAATTTGTACAAAAATTTAGGTATCGTACCTCCGCCTAAACCAATACATAAAATTTCTTTTGGACTTTTAAGAAACAACACAGCCATAGACATAGCTTGTGTGTAATCAAGTTCTAGGTAAAAAGGTTTGTTAATTTGCATGGAGCTTTGAATTGTAATTGAACCAATGTGCATTGAAACAACGCCGTCTTTTTCACTCACCTCAACGTCCATATTTGAAAATTTAGAACTACGTGAATTTAACATATAAGATTGAATTAACCTTTTATAATCATACATTTATTATCTCAGCCCATCTTATTTCAAGCCTTTTAAGAGAGATAGGATAAGATGTTTTTAATTCTTGGGCAAACAAAGAAACTCGAAGCTCCTGTAATGCCCATAAAAAATCAATGTATGACTTAGGGATATCGTCATCAGACTCAACAAAAGTGCTTACTTTTTCAATCCATTTTGTTTGTAATCTAGCAATATCACTAAAGAGTTTTTGGTCGCTTTTTTGTCGTTGATTGTACTTTTTAATACGTACTTTTGTAGCAGAAATAAACCTTGGATAATTTTTAAATTGTTCAAATAAAAATAAAGGATTCTCATAGGGTGGTAATAAAATATCTAATTGTTCGCCTACGTCATCAATCAATAATTTTGGTAGAGACTTATTACTTTCAAGCAATAGTGATAACTCCTGGTATGAATTTGCTACGTCACATAAAATTGTTGAAACTTCAAGTGCTACCTTCCCTATTCTATTTTTTACAAAATTCACTAATTCTTCAAATGATTCTTTGGTTCGAGGTGTTGGTTTTTCCCATGCCATAGATTCATTCATTACTAAATCGAAGAAATTCTCTTTAAGCAACTCAGGTTCAATATGGGTATTAAGTTTTAATGCAAAATTATCAAATTGAGGTGGTGTTTTTTTTAAATTTTTAATTCGTTCCTTAATTTGTAGCTGGAGCAACAACTTTACTCCTTCATAGTGTTCACTTTTTGCTACCTCAGCGCTATCCAAGACCTTAAGATTTACATAACTTCCCTGTGAAATTAGCGCTGGGAATCCTTTAACAGTTTGATCATGCCAGACCTCCTCAACAGCCTCTGGTATTGAAAAATTTGGCCAATAAGTTAAATTATCTTCTTCAATATCAAAAGAAATTTCTTCCATCACCTCAGAAATTATTTCTTTGTTAGATTGCTGAAGCTCAACTAAATCCCTTGAGGAGTCAATTTCATGTCCAGTTTCATCAAGAATTGCATAATTAATTTTTAAATGTTGAGGTAAATTAGCAATTAATTCATTTTGCACACGAAAAGATGAATTTGTTTTACTTCTAATAAATTTTGTAAGGGCCTCGTTGAATTCAACTTTATAATCTGCTTCTAGTAAAAAATCTGTGACCACTTTTTGCACTGGTCCTAGTTGTGTCCTCAATGGCTTAGGTAAAGATTTAATAAGCGTTGATACTTTCTCACGAATCATTCCTGGCACAAGCCAATCCATTGACTCTTTCTTGATTTGACTTAAGCCAGCATATGAAAAAGAAGCTGTAAGTCCGTCATTTGGGTGATTTGGCTCAAAGTGGTATTTGAGTGTGACAGGTATGTTATTTATCTTAAGACTATCTGGATATTGGATATCATCAATTTGATCAGCACTTTTTTGCATTAAATATTCTTTACTTAAAAATAAATATTTAGGATCTTGGTCTTCGACTTTCTTTCTCCAAAATTCAAAACCTGCACCATTCATAATTTCTTTATCAACTTTATTATCATAGAATTGATATAGAACATCTTTGTTAATTAAAATATCCTGACGTCGAGACTTATGTTCTAACTTTTCAATCTGATCAATTAAGTCTAAATTGTGTTTCCAAAACGGAGCATTGGTTTCATACTCCATCTCGACTAACCCCTGCCTAATAAATATTTGTCTCGATTCTTCAGGGCTTACTGACCCATAATGAATTGTCTTTCCAGGATTAATAATCAACCCATATAGTAATGATTTTTGAGTAGCGTCAACTCGACTTAACTTTTTATTCCACCTTGGATTGCTGTACTCAAACTCAACTAGATGCAAAGCTAATTTCTCAACCCACTTAATATCGATCTTTGCTATGCATTGGGCATAAAGCTTTCCTGTATCAATAATTTCAGCAGCCATAATCCACTTATAATTTTTATTTCTAAATAACTTAGGCCCAATTAAGAATTTAATACTTCGAGTTCCAAGATACTCATAACCCTCAGAATCTTTGAAGCCAATATTTCCTAACAAGCCTGACAAAAAAGATAAATGGATTTGTTCGTAGTTCGCATCTTGATTGCTGACTTTATAATCCATCTCTTCCGTCATCTGTAAAAGTTGTTTATAGAGCTCTTGCCACTCTCGCATACGGTTAAAAGATAAGAAATATTTTTCACAAAAAATTCTTAGAGACTTACTTTTCTGATCTTTTGCTTCTTTTTTAAATAGAAACCATAACTTTAAAAAACTTAAAAAACCTGATTCTGAATCGTGAAACATAAGGTGAGCTTTATCAGCCTGTTCAGCTCTATCAAAGGGTCTCTCCCTTGGGTCTGAAATACTCAAAGCACTTATAATAGCTAAAACCTCTTTCACACAATTTTGTTTTTTTGATTCTATTAAAATTCGCCCTA
>CAZPCL010000089.1:0-4276 GCA_964585105.1 uncultured Methylobacillus sp. | reverse complement strand
GGAGCTTATATGTGGAACAGCGAGTAATCAGTTGCGTAACTGAATGCGTAACGACGGCGCTTTGAGTAACAAGCGAGGGGAAAAAAAGAACGAACGCGCAGCGCACTGACACACGGTCGCGTGAGTACACGCGCTAGTCTCCAGTGTTCATCCAGCCGGCATTCATGCCACACACGTCCAATCCGCACGCCTCGTGTACTCAAAGTATGGGTCTCATCCCTCAAGGAGGGAGGACACCTTGCTCAGGAGCTTCGTATTGTCCAGGCCGAACTTCAAATAGTCGCACCATTGGTGCCCCTGCTTTAGGTTTCTCAGCGCCTTCCAGTCCAGATTGAAGTGACCAAACTTATTCGCCAAGAACTTATCCTCGGTGGAAGCGTCGCGTTTGTGTTCGTACGCGTGCCCATTATGCACGAGTAGCAACCTGCTCTTGCGTCCGCTTCTGGAGGGGGACAAGCTTTGGTTCCCACCACCTGCTTGAAAGTGTCCAAAGCCCCTGCTCTCCCCGTTTTCCGTGACCTGTGCTGCCGAGCCCGAGTCACGAGTAGCAGCCGGTGAGTTGGGCCGTTGGGACGGCAGGAGACCAAGCTTCCAGATGACGTAGTTGAATGAGATCTGGTCGCGCAAGTTGTGCTGGCTCCACCGCCAGAACTCGGTGAACCACGCGTTGCCGATTACAGTTGAGTCCGCAGCCCGCAGGTCTCGTGCATGCCATTCACCCTCGCTCAGCCCGGGGCCGCCATTGGAGGCAGCCACGTTGCTGGGGAATCCGGCGGCATGATAAGCCCGTAGCTGCTCGAATGCGAGCTTCGAGGAGATGCCCGACTGGTAGAGGCATACCATCTCGTCCCGAACCGAAACCCGAGCGGAGTGCAAGGGAGACACCCAGGCGCTTCCAGAACTAGAGTCGGTGCCATCAGATAGCTGGTTCAGCATTTGCCACAAGCTTGCTGGCTTACGAAGACTGACTTTGGCATCAAGGTAGAGCATCTGGTGTGAGTAGCGCAGCGCGCAGTGCGCCATCATCTTTGGCAGCCGAGAACGAAGCTTGTTGCGCTCGGGCAG
Source organism: uncultured Methylobacillus sp. (assembly GCA_964585105.1). Classification (GTDB taxonomy): domain Bacteria; phylum Pseudomonadota; class Gammaproteobacteria; order Burkholderiales; family Methylophilaceae; genus BACL14. The sequence goes on along the minus strand of CAZPCL010000089.1, from coordinate 3,211 downwards.
CATGGCAGTCAGTGAACCTTCGGGCAGAATGACGAGGTTCCATATGCCAGCTTTGGTCCAAGGCAGGCTACCGTCGGAGGCTTTCTCGGCGAGCGCAGTCTGGTGCGCGCTCAGCTCCGGGACCGAGGCAGCGTCGGTGAACGCAAACCAGCACGTTCGGATTCCTTGCTCGCGCTCCTGCCTCTCAAGACTGGCCTGGAAGAAGTGGGAGTAGTTGGCCAACTTGTCGTACCCGCCATACAAGGCCGTCACCACGGAGTGCGTGCAGTTGTAACCAAGGCGGCTAGGCGCGTCGACGGGCGGCTTCACACGAAGCGCCGTGCCCAGCACCTTGCACTGCGGGTGCCTCGGTCTCGGCTGTAGCAAGTAAGGGTCAAGCGCGGAGGAGCGCTGCTTGTGAAGGCGAGTTGTAGGACAGCTCCACTCGCCTCCAGGCTTCTTCCAGTCATGTAGCGCCGCCAGAGATTCGCACCGGTCTTCGGGTTCCTCGTCAGTGTACGGAAACTGCAAGGCGTAGACGCGACCCAGTTGATCGGAAACATCAACGGGCACCATCTCCGATTCGGTGCTGTTGAAACTCCGCGGGGTCGCACCAGGCGGTTGCGCGTAGCTACAGTTCCCAGCCACGGTGCACGGTACCCGTCGCAGGGCGGCGGCCACGACGGAGAAGGACGAGAACGGACTGCCAACGAACGCCGTGGCTCGGCGGGCGATCTCGAGATCCACCATACCAACCAAGTCGTCGTAGCCACCAAACCACGCGCTCCACTTCATCTTAGGCAGCAGTGACTCCTTCGAGTAGAGCCACAGGGTGCCAGGGGCACCGCCTGATGGGGTGAGGCAGTGCCACGGTACGCAGTAGCGTACACGTATAATAGCGCCCCCCCAAAATGTGGGTAACCTAAGCTGCCCTGCGCCTCTGGTTGGTAGGTATAGAGTACACGTACTCCGTATATACTGCACGCGGCTGCGGCGCGGCGTACATATCAACACAGGCTGTGCCACCCACGCGCTCAATGGCTGAGGTTAGGCGGACGTGCAAATCGGCCAGCTCTGGTTCGGAGAGGCCGCCCAGGACCAGCAGGCAGAGCGCAGCTGGCGCTGGCTTGGCTGAGCATAGCTTGTTTGGGCACGGTTCAGCTTGCTTGGGATGCTCGCGCATGCGGGTGAGCAACCGCGCGGCCTCCAGCGTGTACGCTGCGACGTCGAGAGCGTGAGACGATGCGGCCATGTCGGCCTGTGGTAGAGGGTTTGGGAGGGGGTGGGGATGGGGAGCACTCGGGGTCAGTGGTCTATGTGCTAGGTTACGGCTTGCGTTGGGTAATAGTTAGCGATAGTGTTAGTTAGGACTAGGGTCAGTGGGGGGCGGCGGCGTGCCTGTCCACGCCAGTGGATGGCGATCGGGACACACGAGGAGGGAGCCACTCCGTCTGCAGCACGCGTGCCCCCCCGCTCCTCTGCACGCTCATAGAAGCGCTTCAGGACCATCTCTGCCTTAGAGGCCACGCGTGCTGAAGGGAGAAAGGCGGCATTCACTTGCCTGGTTGAATAGAGTGGGAACGGCTTGAGGGGATGGTGCTCTGGGCGTTCAGGTGTGGTGTGGGTGTGCACGTACATGATGTGGGGTGATCGTGCACGAGCAGAGGAGCGCGTGGGAGGCACAGGACATGGAACATGGAGGGGAGGCATATACGCATATGCGTCACGCCGCCGCCTCGCCTCGATGCGAGCGCTGATACTATACTAGGCTATTAGTGCTCACTTACGAACCTGAGGAGACCGATCGATGTCTCCGAGTCAGGCACGACCAGTGTGCAGCAGGTTGCGGCATCGGCAGTGGACCAGACCAGCCCGTCGACCTTACCGCTGACCCACGGAGCGGCATCGTGCAGCTCGGAGACCGCCACCGGCAGAACTAGGGCAGGGTTGCCGAGCCGTGCGGCCGCAGCAAAGACTAAAGATGGGGCCCCAAACCGTGCGGCCGCAGCTTCTCCTGATAGGACACAGATCCCGGCTGCGGCGAGCGCTCGCGAGGTGTTTGCGGTGTCGTAGGCGTTCCCGAACGGCACCTCTCCCGTGTACTTGGATACGTGTCCGCACCCCTTCCCAAAGTTGCAGCTCTGCCGAGAGAAGATAACCTCCGGCAGGACTACCGCGGCACCTGAGTATAGTCAAAGGCAGTGGAATCGGAGGCTTTGGAGGCGGCTAGGTTACCCCAGCAGCAGTGGCTAGGCTCGCAGTGGCACACGCAGCCTCCCCCGGGAAGAAGCGAGCTACCCAGATAACCGTCAGGCGCGCAAGAGCCGCAGCCCTGCCCACACAGAGGCGCAAGGAGCGAGCCTGGCCACTGTGGCAAAAGGGGGCACTTTGTCCCTGCCGCGGCGCCGAAGAGATGGGCGAGCATGACATCCTGCACCATGCGCACGCGCTGGTTGCACAGCCCCTTGCGGACCGCGGGGATCAGCACTGCGCTTTTCACCGCGGAGCACGCCATCGCGTCGTGGCAAGAGTAACAGTCTGCTACCGAAGGAATCGATACATTGGGGTTATAACCAGCGAAATTAAAGTTGCCTTGCCACCTGGGTCCGGGAGTTGCCGCGCGCATCGAGAGAGTCCGTCTATACTGTGTCGGGACTCGCTCTTCTTCTGCCCAGAGCACGACGCTGCAGCACGCCTGAATCGTCGGTTACATTTCCTTCACAGATGATAACAGCCGCACCAACATGCAGGCGCGCAAGCCGCGCAGCTCCAAAGATCAGATAGCGATTGATCCCGAGGGCGAGAAGAAGGCCGACCCTCAGCTGCAGAAGGCCGAGCAACCAGACGAAGGGGCTGTGCCTCAAGCGCGTGCGCATGGTGCAGGACATCAAAAGCTCAGTCACGCGCTTGCAACCCTCGGACTACACGCGTACGTCGAGCCGTTCGCGCAGCTTGGGTGTGGGACAACTCCATAGATAGTTAGATATAGATGAATAAAGGTTGTGTGTCGCGTGCAAGCTACGTGCAAGCGTAGTGCAAGCGATAGCCCGACCGGCTATCTACCATTCTATAGGTGGGACGACATCGACTTCATCCGCACCCTCCCCGCGGCCGCGCTGGAGGACCTGGCGCGCGCCGCCAAGATGCAGCCAGGCCACGCCGCCAAGTTTGTCGCGCTCATCGGCGAGCAGCAGGCTGCATCACACAATAGTAGTGTGAGATGTTTATTACA
>CAZPCL010000088.1:0-4299 GCA_964585105.1 uncultured Methylobacillus sp. | reverse complement strand
TAAGTCATTAGCCGATATGATTAAAGGTAAAGGCGGAAGATTTAGACAAAATTTACTTGGTAAGCGAGTGGATTATTCTGGTCGCTCAGTTATTGTTGTTGGCCCACAATTAAAATTACATCAATGTGGATTACCAAAAAAAATGGCGCTAGAGTTATTCAAGCCATTTATTTTTAATAAATTAGAGATGTTGGGTTTGGCTACAACTATTAAAGCAGCAAAGAAAAAAGTAGAGGAAGAAGGTCCAGAGGTATGGGATATTTTAGAAAATGTAATTAGGGAGCACCCAGTACTTTTGAATAGAGCACCAACTTTGCATAGGCTTGGTATTCAAGCTTTTGAGCCAGTATTGATTGAAGGGAAAGCAATACAACTTCACCCATTAGTTTGTGCGGCTTTTAACGCTGATTTTGATGGCGACCAAATGGCTGTTCACGTTCCACTATCTCTTGAGGCGCAAATGGAAGCAAGAACATTAATGCTTGCTTCTAATAATATTTTATCTCCAGCAAATGGCGAGCCAATTATTGTGCCATCACAGGATATTGTTTTAGGACTTTATTACCTAACTAGAGAAAAATTTGCAGCAAAAGGTGAGGGTATGAAGTTTGCTGACGTAGATGAGGCAAGAAGAGCCTACGATAATGGAGATGTCGATCTGCACGCTAGAATTACAATTAGAATTGATGAGCACGAATTAAATTTTGATAATAGTACAACTTTAAAAGTTAATAGATACGAAACGACAGTTGGAAGATCTTTATTATCAGAAATTCTTCCAGCAGGGCTTCCCTTTGATTTAGTTAATAGAAGCTTAAAGAAAAAAGAAATATCAAAACTTATCAATGCTGGATTTAGAAAAATTGGTATCCGAGACACAGTAATCCTTGCAGATAGTTTGAAAAATATAGGTTATAAATTCGCTACTAAAGCTGGAATGTCTATCAGTGTTCATGATATGAAAATACCGGTTGAAAAAGAAAAATTACTGGATGAAGCAAGGTCTGAAGTGGAGGAAATTCAAGAGCAATACTCATCTGGTCTTGTAACTCAGGGCGAAAGATACAATAAGGTTGTAGATATATGGGGTCGAACAGGAGATAAAGTTGCTGATGCAATGATGAAGCAATTGCAAGATGAGCCAGTTATTAATACAAAGGGTAAAGCCGTAAATGATGAAAAAGGAAACCCAATGCGTCAAGAATCATTCAATTCTATATATATGATGGCTGATTCTGGTGCTAGGGGTTCGGCTGCTCAGATTAGGCAGTTAGCTGGGATGCGAGGCCTAATGGCTAGACCAGATGGATCAATTATTGAGACTCCAATTACAGCAAACTTCCGTGATGGACTAAATGTACTGCAATACTTTATATCTACTCACGGTGCTCGAAAAGGTTTAGCTGATACAGCGCTTAAAACTGCAAATTCTGGTTATTTAACAAGAAGGCTGGTCGATGTAACTCAAGACCTTGTAGTTACAGAGCTTGATTGTGGAACAGACGAAGGTCTTTTAACTAAGGCATTAATTAAAGGTGGAGAAATTGTGACGCCTCTTAGTGACAGAATATTAGGTCGAGTTTCTGCATTCGATATAATAAACCCAGATACACAAGAGATTCTCTATAACGCCGGTGTCCTCCTTGGGGAGGATGAAGTTGAAAAAATTGAAGCTCTTGGTGTAGATGAAGTTACTGTAAGAACTGCGCTCACATGTAAAACTCGTTATGGTATCTGTGCAAAATGTTATGGTCGAGATCTTGGTCGCGGTAATTTGATTAACCAAGGTGAAGCGGTCGGAGTCATTGCAGCCCAATCAATTGGTGAACCAGGTACCCAGTTAACTATGAGAACATTCCATATTGGTGGAGCAGTTTCAAGAGCTGCATCTGTTAGCCAAATAGAAAATAAATCTGCCGGAACGGTAAGATTTAAAGCAATGAGACTAGTTACAAACGCTAATGGTGAAAAAGTGGTTGTCTCAAGGAATGGTGAATTTATTATTGAAGATGAGGCTGGAAGAGAGCGAGAGTCTCACAAAGTACCTTACGGCGCAACATTGTTAGCAGATGATGCTCAAACAGTAAAAGCCGGAATGCTGATGGCCACATGGGATCCTCATAATAGACCAATTATTTCAGAACATGATGGAATTGCGAAATTTGAAAATGTTGTCGAGGGCGTAACTGTAGCTAAACAAATAGATGATGTTACAGGCTTGTCAACTCTTGTTGTGGTTGAATCTAAACAAAAAGTTGGTCAATCAAAAGGATTGAGACCGCAAATTAAGTTGTTAGACAATAAAGGTAAAGAAGTTAAGTTAAACGATACAGATAATTCAGTTAATATTACATTCCAACTTGGCTACATCATAACTGTTACAGATAACAAAGAGGTTAAGAGGGGTGATGTGATAGCAAGGATTCCTCAAGAATCTTCGAAAACTAGGGACATTACTGGGGGACTTCCAAGAGTTGCAGAACTATTTGAAGCCCGATCACCTAAAGATGCAGGAGTATTAGCTGAGAATACTGGTACTGTTTCTTTTGGTAAAGACACAAAAGGGAAACAGCGCTTAGTTATTACTGATTCAGAAGGAAACGCTAGTGAGTTTTTAATTCCTAAAGATAAACATGTTACAGCACATGATGGTCAGATAGTCACCAAGGGCGAAGTTATTGTTGATGGCCCTGCTGATCCTGCTGACATTTTAAGGCTTCAAGGTAGAGAAGCTCTTGCAAGATATATTATTGATGAAGTCCAAGATGTATATAGATTACAAGGGGTGAAAATAAATGATAAACATATTGAGGTAATAGTAAGACAAATGCTTAGAAGAGTAAGGATTTCTAATGCGGGCGATACTTCCTTTATCAATGGTGAAGAAGTCGAGCGTGCAGAACTTTTCAAAGCAAATGATATTATGAAAGATGAGAAGAAGAAAGAAGCTGAATTTGAGCCTGTATTAAAAGGAATTACAAAAGCATCTCTTTCAACAGATTCATTTATTTCTGCTGCTTCATTCCAAGAAACAACTCGCGTCCTAACAGAAGCGGCAATTCTTGGTAAGCGAGATGAGCTAAGAGGACTAAAAGAAAATGTAATTGTGGGACGATTAATCCCTGCTGGATCTGGATTAGCGTATCATCTCAATAGAAAAGAAATGGCAGAAAGAAAAATTGCAAAATCAAATAGTACTGAAGGCGAGCTAAGTAATTTAGAAAAAGCAGAAGAAGCATTTGCCCCAGCTGAAGAGTTAGAAAAGGCAGGAGAAGTAGATAAAGAAGTGAGCGCTAACGAATCTGCTGCTGATAATTTAGAAATTAAAGAGCCAACTAAATAATTTAAGTTGACATTTGTAGTGAAGCAAAATAAAATCTCGCCTTTTTCGGTAATTAGTTTCTGGAAGAGGTTAGAATAGTTTTTTAATAAAACCATATTAAATAAAAGGATAGGTAATGCCTACAGTTAATCAGTTAATACGTAAGCCTAGAAAGAGAATCGTTGAAAAGAGCAAGGTTCCTGCACTTGAAGCGTCTCCTCAAAAGAGAGGGGTATGTACACGCGTGTACACTACTACACCAAAAAAACCAAATTCTGCATTGAGAAAAGTTGCTAAGGTTCGTTTAACTACTGGATACGAAGTGATTAGTTATATTGGTGGTGAGGGACATAATCTTCAAGAGCATTCTGTTGTATTACTTCGTGGGGGTCGTGTTAAGGACTTACCTGGTGTTAGATACCATATGGTCCGAGGTAATTTGGATACTTCAGGTGTTAAAGATAGAAAACAAGGTCGATCTAAATATGGGACCAAGCGTCCCAAAGCATCTTAATTTATTTAATAGAGGTTATAAGATATGCCAAGACGTAGAGAAGTTCCAAAAAGACAAATTCTTCAAGATCCAAAATTTGGAAGCCAAGAGGTTTCTAAATTTGTGAACGTCTTGATGACTAGTGGTAAAAAATCAGTTGCAGAAAGATTAATATATGGTGCATTTGATCAAATACAAACGAAAAGTGGTAAAGACCCAATCGAAGTTTTTTCGTTAGCTATTGAAAATTTAAAACCATTAGTAGAAGTAAAGAGTAGGCGAGTAGGTGGAGCAAACTATCAGGTACCAGTTGAGGTGAGACCTTCACGAAGAGCAGCTCTTGCGATGAGATGGCTGAGAGATGCATCGAGAAAAAGAGGTGAAAAATCAATGGATCTTCGGTTAGCAGCAGAACTTATGGAAGCATCAGAGAATAAAGGGTCAGCGATGAAAAAAAGAGAAGAAGTTCATCGTATGGCTGAAG
>CAZPCL010000087.1:0-4446 GCA_964585105.1 uncultured Methylobacillus sp. | reverse complement strand
GAGGTATAAAATAATTCTTTTGTTAAAGACGTTTTAAATAGCATGACTTTAAATTTTTGATTTCAATATATAAAGGATATTAAATGAAATTCACTATAAAAACAGATTTAATTACTAAGGTACCAGCCGATATTATAACATTGGCAGTTAACGATAAAAATCAAATCGTATTGGGAAAACAAATAGATGCTTTAACTTTGAAGCACTTGAATAATATTTTAAAACTGGGTGATCTTCATGGCAGTGTAGGATCAACATTATTAGTTCACCTTGCCACTAAATATTCTAGAGTAATTCTATTAAGAATTGGAGCGCATGCAGATCTAACCTCTAAAGAATATTTTAAAGGAATGGTCAGTGTATCTAATCAATTAAACAATATAAATTTTACAAAGATCATATTTCCAATCAATCAATTTGTTAACAAATTTATCACTGAACAAGCAGCAACTGAATATCTTGTTAGAGCTATAATTGATAAGGGATATGTAATAAATTCACTTAAAACTCAAAATAAATCTAAACCTGCCAACTTCCAGGTTTATCTGCATGCAAATAAATTAGCTACAAAAAAGATAAAACAAGGGCTTAAGTATGGCGAAGCTATTGCCAAAGGAGTAAATATTACCAAAGATCTTGGGAATTTACCCCCAAATATTTGCACACCAACTTATCTTGCTAGTGAAGCAAAAAAATTAGCACGTGAATACAAAATGAAAGTAACTGTTTTAGAGCAAAAGCAAATTGAAAAGTTAAAAATGGGTTCTTTTCTGGCAGTAGCGAAAGGGAGTAGTGAGGCTCCTAAATTTATAATTTTAGAACATCTTAAGGGACCAAAAAATAAAAAACCAATAGTATTGGTCGGGAAAGGTATAACATTTGACGCAGGTGGTATATCAATTAAGCCATCACCAGATATGGATGAAATGAAATATGATATGGGGGGCGCTGCAACTGTCTTTGGGGTAATGAAAACAGTAGGAGAGTTAAATCTACCTTTAAATATAATAATGGTTGTCCCAACATGTGAAAATTTACCTGATGGAAAAGCAGTAAAACCTGGAGATATAGTTAAAAGTATGTCGGGTCAAACTATAGAGGTTCTTAATACTGATGCTGAAGGCAGATTGATACTATGTGACGCTCTGACTTACTCAGAAAGGTTTAAACCTGAAATTGTAATTGATGTTGCGACATTAACTGGTGCATGTGTTATCGCATTAGGCCACCATGTTTCTGCAGTATTTAGTAATTATGATCCACTAGCTGACGAATTGAAAATCGCCGGTGAAAAAGCATTGGATCCAGTATGGCAGATGCCAATGTGGGATGAATACCAACCTCAACTGAATAGTAACTTTGCAGATATGGCAAACATTGGCGGTAGAGCAGGGGGGAGTATCACAGCTGCTTGTTTTTTATCAAGGTTTGCAAAAAAGTATAATTGGGCTCATATAGATATTGCTGGCACTGCATGGAAGTCGGGAAAAGAAAAAGGTTCTACTGGCCGACCAGTAAGTCTGTTGAGCGAATTCCTTATTAATCGTACATTAAAGTAAAAATTAATTTTCTATTAATAATAAATATTGCTCCTTAGTTAGATAATCTTTTTGGTTAAATTCATTGTCAAGAGATATTTGACATAGCCATATTTCATGTGGGTTGCTATTTATTTTTTCAGGGTTACGTAAAATATCTGGATTAATAAGAATAATTTTACCGTTCGAAGGGGCAATAATATCTGAAGCAGTTTTGACAGATTCAATAGTCCCTATAGAAGAGTTGATATTAAATTTATTTCCTAAAGTTAAGTCAACATAAACAATATCACCTAAAAGATCTTGGGCAAAATTAGTAATACCTAGGAAATATTCGTTTTTTTGATTAGGTTTCAACCATATATGCTCTTTTGTATAAAAAAGATTATCAATGTATTTCATCCTACCCCCTACTTAGTTAAAGACATAAAATAAAGTGTTAAATTTTAAAGTGACAAATAAAATTAAACTGTATATCATCATGTGAAGTGAAATAAATCAAGGGTTTTTAGTGAATTTTTGTACAAAAAGTATTTTATTAGTAATATTTTTATTTTCGCCCTTCAGCCACCTAACCCTCGCAAAAGATTCTCTTTATTCAGAACAGCAAAGTCTCTACGTCAAAAATAGTAAAACTTTAAAAGTTAGATCACTAAAAGCTATTGTAGTAAATCAAAATACTGGTGAGGTTATTTATGAGAAGAATGCAGATGTAAGAGCTTCGATAGCATCTTTAACTAAATTAATGACTGCTATGGTAGTTCTTGATTCTGGGCTAGATCTTAATAAAAAAATTAAACTAACAAAAGCTGATATTGATAGAGTAAAACGAACAACTTCAAGGTTACCAATCGGAACTAAATTAACTAGATATGAGTTACTCAAAGCAGCTTTAATATCTTCTGATAATAGAGCTGCATTCGCTTTAAGTCGTTCTTACCCATCCGGGAGAAAAGGATTTATAAATGCAATGAATGTCAAAGCAATTCAGTTGGGAATGCAGAACAGTCAGTTTCGAGATCCAACAGGGCTTGATAAAAGAAATATTTCCACTGCAAAAGACTTATTAAAGTTAGTCAGAGCAGCATATCAGTATTCAGTAATTAGAGATTTAACAACTACACCATCCGAAAGTATTAAAATTGGTAGAAAAAGAAATAGTATTGGCTTTAACAATACTAACCCTCTTGTTAGAAAAGGTGTATGGGATATTGGGTTATCTAAAACTGGTTTTATAAGGGAATCAGGACGATGTTTAGTATTACAAACAATAATAAATGATGAGCCAATAATTATTGTTTTATTAAACTCTTATGGTAAATTAACTCGGTTTGCTGATGTTAAAAGAATTAGAAATTGGATGAACAAATTAAATAAAAAAGCAACTTAGATCACTCTTTCTTCTTTGATGGTTTCTTCTTTGATGGTTTCTTCTTTGATGGTTTCTTCTTACTTTGTTCTTCTATTTCTTTCTTTGATAAAAGAGCTAAAGATTTTTCAAGACTAATTGATTCAGGATCAACATTTTTTGCAATGTTTACTTTTATCAAGCCTCTTTGAATATAGAAGCCAAATCGACCTTTGTAAATATCAATTGACCCTTTGTTTTCAGGGTCATCACCAATTTTCCTAATCGGCTTCAAGAGCTCAATAGCTCTCTCTAGAGATATTTTAAACAAGTCTTCTTCCTTGGGAATAGATTTAAATTTACCGTTATGATTTACATAGGGACCAAATCTCCCAATATTTGCAATAATTTTTTTACTAGTATCAGGGTGCTCACCCAACTCCTTCGGCAATGAAATTAGCTTTAAAGCAATTTCCTCATTGAGATCTGTTAGTGCAATATCACTCGGAATAGTAATTCTTTTCGGCTTAATCTTTTTATCTTCATCTTGTTCACCTAATTGGAGATATGGACCATAGGGGCCTATTAATAGCAATATATTTTTATTAGTTTCTTTGTCTGTAGTTATCACTTTTGGCTCTTGAGGTAAATCTCCATTAGAGCTTCTTGTAAAGTCGCAATCTGGATAACCAGAGCAAGCTACAAAATTTCCCCTTCGACCAAGTTTGGAAAGAAGAGGTTTTGCACATTTTGGACAATCTTCATCAATTGATTTTTGAGTTATTTTAGATCGATCTAAGTCTTTCTTCTCATTAACTTGTTTGTCAAAATCTTTCCAAAAATTAGCTAAAACTGATAACCATTCTTTTTTGTCAGCTGCAATATCGTCCAATTGTGATTCTAATTGAGCTGTAAAATCATAATCAACATAATGGGAAAAATGTTCAGTTAAAAAGTCATTTACTACTTTTCCGACATCTGTGGGCATAAATCTTTTTCTTTCAAGAAGAACATACTCCCTCTCTTGAAGTGTTGAGATTATACTAGAGTAAGTTGAGGGGCGACCAATTCCGTATTCCTCTAAAGTCTTAACAAGGCTAGCCTCTGAATATCTAGGTGGGGGTTCGGTAAAGTGTTGATCACCTTTTATTTTTTCAATATCTAGTATTTCACCTACTTCTAAGGGTGGAAGGGTTGATGAGCTTTCTTTTTCATCAGCACGCTCATCTTCATCCTCCATATAAACTGACATAAATCCTGGAAATTTTAATGTTTGACCAGAGGCCCTAAAAATACTTTCACCTTTACCAATTTCAAGATCAACACTGACAGCATCAAATATGGCTGGAGTCATTTGGCATGACAATGTTCTTTGCCAAATCATTTCATAAAGTTTAAATTGCTCATCGCTAAGATATTTTTTTAAACTTGCAGGGGTCCTGCTAACATCTGTTGGCCTAATTGCTTCATGTGCTTCTTGGGCGTTCTTCGACTTAGTTTTGTAGCCAATAGCTATTTTAGGAAGATACTCTGAGTCATAATTGATTTTTAGGTATGCGC
>CAZPCL010000086.1:0-4492 GCA_964585105.1 uncultured Methylobacillus sp. | reverse complement strand
GTATAAGGAGTAGATATAGAATTTACCCTATAGTTTATCCACTCGGTTACGGTGGAGTAGTTAAAGAATAGGGTTTTACCACTACTCTTTTCCTTTAATTTATTATTTACTTTAAGTATATTAATGTCATTCAATTTAACTTTATCTTTACCCTTTCTTATCTTATAAATATCTTTACCCATACTATCTCCCTTATCCCTTACTATATTTAATTTAAATTGTATTATGATGTTATGAGTATTATCTTTCTCATTCCAATCTACAGTTATCTTCTCAATATGATCATTAACAAACTTCCGTCTATCATCAAAAGATTTATAAAGACATATCTTATTATAGTATAACTTAAAACTATCAAACCACTCTTCCCAAACATTATTATTCTCTAATAAGTCGTTTTTTAATTTTAACTCTTCAACTTCATTTTTTAGTTTTTCTTCTTCCTTTTCTATTATACCTAAGATAGTTCTTAACTGAACATCACTTATTTTTTTTATAACATTCTTACCAATATTCTCTCCTTTTTTTATCTCAATATCCCTTAAGTTTTTTACCCTTCTATCAATCTTCTTTAAATTACTTTTAATTGTCTTTTGAGTATTTTCTTTATCATACTTTTTAGGTAAATTATTGTTTCTAAATTCTTCTTTTACCTTTTCACTATCTCTAAAAACTTCTAATACCTTAATCCAAACAATCTGTTCTAAACCTTCTCTATTAACTGATCGTTTTTTACCACATTTTACTTTTCTACTATCTCTGTAATTTTCTTCATTACTTACACACCTATAAATATTTTCATTAACCCAATCTCTTTGTCTTCCTCTCATTTTTGTATCACAACCACCACAGTATAAAATATCTTTAAAAAGAAAATGATGGACATTTGATGTGTTTTTAACTCTAACTCTATTTCTATACATTCTTTGAACGTCTTCCCAAACATTTTCCTCAATAGTAATAGGTACTTTAAATTTATGTTTATAGGTTAATCCTCTTTCTCTACAATACTCTTTAGACTTACCTTTTAATCCTTTAACCTCATAATCAATGTATCCTCTATAAACTGTATTGGTTAATATTTTTCTGATTGAATTAGTATTCCAATGACTTTGATTTCTTTGTGTCTTTATACCGAACTTTTCTAATCTTTCTTTAATTTTAATAGTACTCAAACCACCTATATACCATTTAAATATATTTTTAACAATCCCAATAGTTTTTTCATCTTCAACTATATAACCATCTACACTTTTATATCCTATAGGAACTGTTCCACCCCACCACTTACCTATATCTAAGTTCTTTCTTTTTCCCATTAATCCCTTCTCAAACCTTTGATGATTCTCAAATTCATTAAATAACGATAACATTCCAAAAAACAATTTATCCATCTTATTATCGAAATCATACTTCTGATTACCAATAAATAAATCAATTCCACTTTTATAAATAATTCCTTTTACTAACTGAGATACTTCATCATTTCTACTTAATCTACTCAGATCTAAAATCCAAATATTTTTAGTTATTCTACTCTTCCAATTATTCATTATGATGTTTAGTAATTCTCTCTTTACCATCTCACCCATATCTTCATCTATAACTAAATCATCTCCACTTTTACCTTCTTCTCTCCAAATTATTATATAATCAAATTTGTCATTAAGATTTTTAGTTACATAATCGATACCAAACTCCATTTGACTATCTAAAGAAGTATTTTCTATTTGATCTTTAGTTGATACCCTACAGTAAACATTAAAAGAGTTCAGTAGTTGATTAGTTGTCAGTTTTGTATCGTAATCCTCCTTATTTCTTATTATTATTTCCTCCATAACACCTATTTATTTTTATGTGGATATTCAAAATATCCATTATAATTTTATAACCTAATTTTAAAATCAATCATAATGACAGAAAACAAAACCAAAACTGAATTACAACGATTTACTACTTTAGTTGATCCCAAAGTTTTATCTCATATTAAACTTATTTCCTACTTTACAAATTCAAAATTATATGAAGTAATTGAAAAGAGTTTAACTGATTATATTTCAACTTTCGAAATTCAAAACAAAACATCAATTTCATCAATAATTAATTTTCAACAACAATTTAATAAAGATGAAATTAAAAACACTCTACCAAATAAAGAAGTTGTAAGTAAAATAGAGGTTAAAGATAATAAAAAATAATACCCTATACTTTAACTACTTTATTATATAAAATAAAAATGGGATACAATTTAATGTATCCCACTTTTAACCAACATAATGAAAACCAACTTCTAAAACATTTTTCTCACTTTAATACTTCTTTTCATATTATTTAATAATCTTTTTGGATTAAAAGGTAATTCATTATTACTCATAACATAATCAACAAAAAACTCTCTTACCTTATTATAATATACTTCATCAACTAAATCATTAACTAATAAATCATTGTCAATAAAATCTAAATCCTTAATTATTCTACTTTCACTTTTACTACCATATTCAGTTTCATATAATTTCATTAATATATTATCACTGTCTTCATTCTGTATTTGATTAATGGTAAATTTTAACTTATCATTTTTTTCCTCTAACCTTTCAACTTTTCTTCTATAAAATTCTTTCATTTTTTGATTTCTATCTTCCATATATATTTTTTTGATTCCAATTTAATTTTTCATAATCCTTAATCCTCTTATCAATATCTTTAAAATAAACATCTCCATATAGTTGACAATATCTTCTTCTTAATTCCTCTTCTTTTGTTTCATCCTTACCATTTATTCTGTTTATTTTATCTCTAAACCATTCACTATTATTTTCCATTTAGTTCCAAATTTTAGTATTAGATGTTGATATATTTTCTCTTTCTAATTGATTGTAGTTATTTGAATAGTTTTTTTGATTTTCCTTAAATCTTCTTAATTCAATTTCACTCATTTCTTCTCCTCTTATTAAACCTAATCTTAGTAAAGTATTTAATTGAGATTTATCTAAACTATTTAAAAAGGTTTCAATATTTCCATTACTTCTTATACTATCAATTTTAACTCTTTTTAGTAACTGAGATTTATTTTCTAATTCTCTTAACTTATTATTAAATGATTGATATTTTATATTGATTTCAATTTTTTCAACTTCTAATTTTAAATATTCTTTAACCACCTCTTCAATATTTCCATCAAAACTAACTACACTATTAATACTATCAAATTCATTACATACTTCTATAATTTTATGTGGATGAATTTTATTCCTAAACTCATTTTCTATTTGTTCAACCTTAATATTATTTAACATCTTTTTTATTTTTTTTAATTTCTACTTCATTTTGAATTTCTTCCATTTTCCCTTCCATATCCCCAACATTCCTCAAATTTTTATAATCTGAAGTTTCATAACAACGAATCCATTTATAAATTTGATTTACATCTCCTAAATCCAATATAATTTCTTCATCTACTCCAAACTGTAACCATTCTTTTAAGAATTTTTTACCTATTTTTCCATATACCTTATCCATCAACTTATGGTTTGGGTAAAAATTATCTTCTCCATTAAATTCTACATTAAATAATTTGAAACTCATATTTTATTATTTTTATTTAAGAATTTATCTATGTTATTTTTATCAAATCTTACAGACTTTCCAATTTTAAAATATTCAATTTCTTTTTCTTTCATCATTAAATCAATCTTCCCAATACTACAACTCAAATATTCTTTTAAATCATTCTTAGTTAACAATCCATACTTTTCTTCACTCATATTTTATTATTTATTATTATATATTGATACATATACACAACCTATTCAAAACACAATATTCTGATACAGTATTTAGATTATATATATAAGTATATATCTTATCGACATTAAGTTTAGTAATCGATACATAAATCACCCTACACTCTTTTTTAGTAATATATACCGTCGATGGACATTAACGATATGTGGGTATTAATATCATATACCATACGTTATATGTATTGGTCACATACGTTGTAATTTATATCATACAACGTACTACCATCCCACTAAATATTTAATTATATAATACTATATCTGAACTTTGTATAGTATTACTCTCCGATTAACACACAAACACACTACACTTACATTGTATTCCACATACTATATGATTGTTGGTCATATACTATAATAACTTAAAACATTCCTTACACTCATTCCATACCATTTACCACCACTCTTACCTATTATATTCTTTTCATTTAATCTATCACTAATTCTAAAATAACTCCAACCTTTACTTCTTAAAGTTTTCATATAACTTATAACTCTTACTTCATCCACATTATCAATTAATTTCTTTCCATCTTTATCTTTCCCATACATTAATTTACCATATACTAATCCATTTTCTTTGTTGTTTCGTTTCACATCAATAATTCGTTCTCTAATATTATCCACCTCAAATTCATTAAAAGACATTAATATATTCATCATCAACTTACCCATTATATCTTTATTAT
>CAZPCL010000085.1:0-4560 GCA_964585105.1 uncultured Methylobacillus sp. | reverse complement strand
CAAAAAAATATATCAAAGACACCGATAGCTTTCTAGCAATGTACCATGATCAAGGACTAGCCCCCTTCAAAGCTCTTGCTTTTAATAATGGAGTCAATACTACATTAGGGCTTCCAATAATTCGAACTTCAGTCGATCACGGAACTGCATTAGACATTGTTGGTTCAAAAAAAATTAATGGCTCTAGCTTCTTTGAATCGATTTCTTTAGCAATAAAGTTAGCTAAAAATAAAAAAAAATGATTCGTGCAAAAAAAAGATTTGGTCAAAACTTCTTAATTGATCAACAAGTAATCAAAAAAATATTGGATTCAATAAATGCCAACACAGCTCAATCTTTATTAGAAATAGGTCCTGGGCTTGGAGCATTAACAATTCCATTGTTGAATAAATTAAATCATATTGATGTAGTTGAAATTGATAGTGATATGGTTAAGTTTTTAACAAAAGAAATACCTGCCTCTAAAATAACTATTTATCAGGAAGATATTTTAGGTGTTGAGGAGGTTAAATTTTCAGATTATAATTTTATAATCGGAAATTTACCTTATTATATATCAACCCCAATTCTTCTAAAATTAGCTAAAATTAAAAAAAATAATGCTGATCTTTTCTTTATGTTACAAAAAGAAGTAGCTGAAAGAGTTTCAGCTAAACCATCAACAAAGGCATACGGGCGACTATCTGCAATATTACAATATTTTTTTAGCATAGAGCTTCTATTTGACATTCCAGCTGAGGCTTTTAAGCCAATCCCAAACGTAACATCGTCTTTTGTTAAATTTACTCGAAAAAATTTACAGGATCTAAATGCGATAAGTGATGATAACTATGAGAAGGTAATTAGGTTAGCTTTCCAATACAAAAGAAAAACATTAAAAAATAATTTCAAAGGTATTCTTAATGAAACTGACTTTTCAAGCCTAAATATTGACCCAAAAATGAGAGCTGAAACTATTTCTGTGGATAATTTCGTAAATATTGAAAACTATTTAAGTCAAAGAAAATTATCGTTTTGATTACTGTTATAATTTTTAATTTCTTGGGATAAAGTGTATGCAAATAATTCTATTAGGAGCTCCTGGGGCAGGAAAAGGGACTCAAGCAAATTTTCTTAAATCAAAATTTAAAATACCCCAGATCTCAACTGGGGACATGCTGAGGTCTGCTGTTACCAATAAAACAGAGCTTGGAATCTTAGCAAAAGATTTTATGGATCAAGGGCTTTTAGTTCCTGATGAGCTTATAATCAACCTTGTAAAATTAAGAATTAATGATACAGATTGTAAGAATGGTTACTTGTTAGACGGTTTTCCAAGATCAATCCCTCAGGCACAAGCAATGAAAGATGCAGATATTTATGTTGATTATGTTATCGAAATACAGGTTCCTGATAGAGATATCATTGAAAGATTAAGTGGTAGAAGAATACATCCTCAATCCGGAAGAATTTATCACATAAAACACAATCCTCCCAAAGTACAAGGAAAAGATGATATTACTGGTGAATCTCTTATTACTCGTGATGATGATATTAAAAAAACAATATTAGAGAGATTAACTACTTACCACAAACAAACAGAACCATTAGTTTCTTTTTATTGTAAATGGTCAAAAGAAAATGTATCGAATAAGCCTACCTTCATTAATATTGATGGTACTAAATTACCAGATCAAGTTAGCAACGATTTAAATAAGAAACTTTCATAATCGTGACAACTGAATATAAATTCAAGGAAATTGAAGAAAAAATACAAGCTAAGTGGAGCAGCTCCAATGCCTTTGCAGTTTCTGAGGATAGTAAAAAGCCTAAATTCTACGCACTTTCTATGTTTCCATATCCCAGTGGTAGATTGCATATGGGGCATGTGAGAAACTATACGATTGGTGATGTTATATCCCGATACAAGAGAATGAACGGGTTTAACGTACTTCAACCAATGGGTTGGGATTCTTTTGGCTTACCTGCAGAAAATGCAGCAATTAAAAATAACACTGCTCCAGAAAAATGGACAAATGATAATATTAGCCATATGCGGTCTCAGCTCAAAAAATTAGGGCTCTCAATTGACTGGGGTAGGGAAATTTCAACCTGTAATGTTGATTATTATAAATGGGAACAATGGCTTTTTATTCAGCTATACGAGAAAGGCTTAATCTATAAGAAAACTTCTATGGTCAATTGGGACCCAATCGATAATACAGTTCTTGCCAATGAGCAAGTCATAGATGGTAAAGGTTGGCGATCAGGTGCAGACGTTGAAAGAAAAGAAATTCCTCAATATTTCATGAAAATTACTGAGTATGCTGACGAACTTCTTGAAGGTCTAGATGTTTTAGATGAATGGCCTGATCAAGTTAAGACAATGCAAAGGAATTGGATTGGAAAAAGTAGTGGTTGTGAAATAACTTTTGACCTTGAAAAAAGTGAAGAGGCTATAAAAGTATTTACAACGAGACCAGATACCTTAATGGGAGTGACTTATCTTGCTATAGCCCCTGAACACAAACTTAGCCATAATTTATCAAAAAATAAAAAACAAATCAAAGACTTCATTGATGAATGTAAAAAAATCGGTGTTTCAGAAGCTGAAATATCAACTGCAGAAAAGAAAGGTATTTTTAGTGGCTTATTTGCTAAGCACCCGATAACAAATGAAAATATTCCAGTGTGGATAGCCAATTATGTCCTAATAAATTATGGAGAGGGTGCGGTAATGGCAGTTCCTGCTCATGACGATAGAGATTTTGAATTTTCTAAGAAATATCAACTACCAATCAAACAAGTAATTAAATCAATTAATTATGACGAAAGTAAAGCATTCGTTGGTACTGGTAACCTCATTAATTCTGAAGAATTTAACGGTCTTTCTAGCGAAGAATCAACAAATGCTATTTCAAACAAATTAGAATCATTAGGAAAAGGTAAAAAAAGGATTCAATTTCGACTTCGTGATTGGGGCATATCTAGACAACGCTATTGGGGTTGTCCGATCCCCATGATTAATTGTGGAGATTGTGGTGATGTTCCAGTTAAAGAAAACGAACTTCCTGTTACTCTTCCTGAAAATATAACAATGAATGCTTCTGAAGTTGGTTCTCCTTTAAGCAAAATGTCTGAATTTTATTCATGTATTTGTCCAAAATGTGGGAAAGACGCAAAAAGAGAAACTGACACAATGGATACCTTCTTTGAGTCTTCATGGTATTTTGCAAGATACACATGTTTTGATCAAAAAAATAAAATGCTTGATGATAGAGTTAATTATTGGCTGCCGGTTGATTATTATATTGGTGGAATAGAACATGCAATTCTTCACCTACTCTATGCTAGATTTTTTAATAAAGTCTTAAGTGATATTGGTTTAATTGAAACAAAAGAGCCATTCAAAAAGCTACTAACTCAAGGTATGGTCTTGAAAGACGGAACTAAAATGTCAAAATCTCAAGGTAATACAGTTGACCCTCAAGATCTAATTATAAAATATGGTGCTGACACAGCTAGGCTATTCATAATGTTTGCAGCACCCGCTGAGCAGAGTTTAGAATGGTCTGATAATGGTATTGAAGGTGCTCATCGATTTCTTAAAAGATTATGGAATATAGTCAATATTCATATTGAAAGTAAACCTAAGGCAAATAAAGAAATAAGTATAGAGCTAAAGAGAAAAATAAAAGAATTAAATTTTAAGTTGCATACAACAATACAGAAAGTTACCGATGATTTAGAAAGAAGAAATAGCTTTAATACAGTCATATCATCTGTAATGGAGTTACTGAACTTTTTAAATGATACTGATAAAAATCAAGAATTACCACACACTATAAAACAAGAAATATTAGAAAATATTTTACTAATGCTTTATCCATTTGTGCCACATATTACTTCTGAGTTATGGATTCTCATTAGAGGAAATAGTGATATTAATACCATAGCATGGCCAAAAGTAGATAAATCAGCATTGGTGCAAGATGAAATAAAAATAGTTGTTCAGGTCAACGGAAAGCTTAGAGGAAATATGATAATATCAAATCAGTTGACAGAAGACGAGATTAAAGAAAAATCTATTGCAATTGATACTGTCAAAAAATTTATAAATAATGAAGATGAAATTAAAAAAATTATTTATATTAAGGAAAAACTAATTAATATTGTGGTTGGTTAATTTAAATATGAAAAAAATTTTAAGATTTATACTTTTACTGGTTTTGACATCTAATTTTATCTCATGTGGCTATCAACTTCGTGGGGTTCAGGAGGTAAGTTTTAAGTCAATATCAATTGATGGTGGATCTAAGAAATTTACTAGCATCCTCAAGAAAAAATTTAATCAATCAGGTGTGAAAATAAATTCTGTTGATTCTGAAGTCAATCTCGAAATAATTTATGATAATTTAACAAAAGAAATTCTATCATTGAGCTCAAAAGGTAAAGTTCGAGAATACCAAATTACATACAGAGTCTCATACAGAGTTAAATCAAAAAATAGCGAATGGGGGTCGCCATTCAAAATCGAAACAAGCCGAGACTACACTTTTGACGATACTAATGTAATTGCAA
>CAZPCL010000084.1:0-4570 GCA_964585105.1 uncultured Methylobacillus sp. | reverse complement strand
CAAGAGTAACATCTCCATTGGTCTCATGCCATCGTTTTTACCACCAGACTCAGGTGCTCCATCCATAACAACTGAATGGCCTGACTCAGAGCCTCCTTCAAAACTTACGCCATCAAGCCATTTTATTGTCGCTTTCACTTATAAAATCTCTAATAATTCAATCTCAAATATTAAGTCAGCATTGGGTGGGATTGCATTACCAGCCCCCCTACTCCCATATCCCATCTCTGAGGGAATCAAGATAGTTCTTTTGCCCCCGATTTTCATCCCATTAAAGCCTTGATCCCAACCTTGAATCACTTGACCAACGCCAAGAACGAAAGTGAAAGGCTGTTTACGGTCAAGAGAGCTATCAAACTTATCACCTTTTTTATCTGACTTTGATGCATCAAGAATCCACCCCGTATAATGAACAGAGATACTTAAACCTTTCTCGGATTCTCTACCCTCACCGATTTTAGTGTCTTCTATAACTAATTCTTGAATTTTTTCATCCATTTTCTTTTTATCTCCTGTTGTTATTTCAATCGAAAAAATATTTGTAAAGTACATCATTAATATTAATGCTAGCCATATTTTTTTATACATAGTTATGTCCTAATTTAATTATTTAAATGCTTGAGTAATAAGAGCATCCTGCAACCTATGAGAATCCTTAGCTGTTGAATCGTTCATAATAAAAATAAAAATCTTCATTTCCTTATTCTTATCCAGTAAAAAACCTGCGATTGCATTCACATTCCTCATTGATCCAGTCTTAAAGTGAGCAGATTTTCTAAAAGTTGAGTAATTCATTCTTCTTTTTAGAGTTCCATCTACGCCAGAAATTGGTAAGGACGATAACATCTCAGGCATTAAAGGATTATGATATATCTTTTCCATTAACAACAACAGTTGCTCAGAGGTTAAAACAGAGTTTCTTGATAACCCAGCACCGTTTTCAATAAATAATCCACTGTGTAATAGGCTATTCTTATCAAACCAGTCATGCACATATTCATTTACCGATGATTCCAAAACCAAAAGCTCACTATCCTCAGCTAAAACGGTTAGCATAGTATTTCTAGCCATAAGGTTTAAGCTATATTTATTTACATCTCTTATTATTTCACTCAATGGACTTGAGGTATGTCTATATATAACCTCTAGATTGTCACTATTAATATAAGTCTCATCTAAATTACCATCAAAATATCCGCCATTCATCTTCCAAATTTTCTTAAAAATTCTAAAAAAATATTCATCATTTTTTAGAGCTGATAAATTGATTTCTTTTATGTCACATTTTCGGCTAAATTTACCATCAAAAATAATCTGAGACTTAAGCTTGTTTTGTTGAGTTCGGTAATTGAGTTTACTTTTCCAATCAATACATCTGTCATTTGTAATTTTGATATTATTTTTAATACTGAAGTGTTCTAAGTTAGGATTAGATTCAATAATTAAATTTTTATCATTCATAGTAAATACAAAATTCATAGTATTACTCTGTATCACAACTGGGCTTGGTAAAACGTTATAAGCCCTCATTGGGTCGTTATCAAATGACTTTTCTTTTGGGGCGAATCCAAAATAACTCAGATCAAGGATTAAATTTCCATTAATCTTTTTTAATCCATTACGCTGAATTCTTCTTATTGAGTCTTCAAGGTTATTAATTGAAAAAGTGGCATCACCTCTTCCTTTAAAAATTAGGTCGCCATTCAATGTATCCCCAATAATTTTGCCATTATGAGAAAAATCTGAATGCCATTTAAATTGTGGGCCTAATTCTTCTAAGGCTACAAAAGTTGAAATTATTTTTGCTAGAGAGGCAGGGTTTAACAGCTTTTTTTCATTATGTGCGACTAATTTCTCAGAACCATTTGAAAGGTTTTTTATAACAAATGTAAATGAATTAGGTGGGGCTTTATGTTGTTTAATAATATTTTTGTATTCCAGAGGTAGCTCTGCAAATAACGATAATGGGACCAAACATAAAATTAAGACTCGGAGTAGATACATAACTAAACCGCCTGCTTGATGGCTTCGGAGGTAATCTTAACCATGTCATGAGATTCTTTTTCGGATATACAGTAAGGTGGCATAAAATAAACCGTATTGTTAATTGGCCTTATTAAAACTCCCTTAGATATTGAGTACTGAGTAAATTTGTCTATATCAACATTATCATCCACTTCGAATGCCCAAATCATCCCAATATTTCTAAGATTTTTAATTGGTAAGTTTTTATAATCAATCATTAACCCATTAATCAAATTTGCTTTAATTTTATTATTCTTAAGAACATCTTCTCCTTCAAAGATAGATAAAGTCCCTAATGCAGCACTGCACGTTAATGGGTTCCCTGTATAGCTGTGAGAATGAAGAAAGGCGTCAGCTGCGTTGTTAGAATAAAAAGCAGAATAAATCTTATCAGTTGTAAGTGTTACAGAAAGTGGCAGATAGCCGCCAGTTAAACCTTTAGATAAGCAAATAAAATCTGGGATAATTTTTGCATACTGGTGAGCAAACATTTTTCCTGTTCTCCCAAAACCAACAGCAATTTCATCCACTATTAAATGAATTTCATATTCATCACAGAGTTCTCTTACTTTTTTTAGATAAATTGAATCATAGATTCCCATTCCAGTTGCGCACTGAACAAGTGGCTCTAAAATAATACTTGAAATAACCTCATGCTTATTTTCAAATATTAGTTTTAATGACTTTATTCTTTCTTGAATAAATTCATCAGTTGTTTGATTTGATTTTTTTAATCTCGAGTCGGGAGATGGTACTGATAGATATGGCTTTATTAGAGACGCATACTGCTTTCTAAATATTGGGATATCGGTTACAGATAATGCACCGATTGTCTCTCCATGATAACTATTCTCAAGGTAAACAAATTTATTCTTTTTTGCTAGACCCACCCTTCTCCAATAGTGATAGCTCATTTTTAAAGCAATTTCAACGGCATTTGCTCCATCACTGCCATAGGAGCAGTGACTTAACTTTGTGAGTTTGCTTAATTTCTTTGATAAATCAATCGCAGGCTCATGTGTTACACCTGCAAGCATTACATGTTCGAGTTTACTTAGTTGTCTTGTAATGTGCTGCTTAATTATTTTATTATTGTGGCCAAATAAATTTACCCACCAAGAGCTTGTTACGTCCAAGTATTTTTTATTATTAAAGTCAATTAGCCAACTTCCCCTGCCCTCTTTGATTGGTATTAAAGGGGTTTTTTCATGATGCTTCATTTGGGAACAGGGGTGCCAAATATACTTCATACTTTCTTTAATATATTTTTCATTTTTCATAATTTAAGGAGCTGGATTCATTCTTTCCAGATGAACCTGATCTATTTTTTCTAATATATCATCTTCCAAAATTATTTTATATGAAAATAGATTTTCTTTTAATTGCTTCATTGAGGTCGCGCCAACAATAGTACTTGTTACAAACCATTGTCTATAAGCAAAGCTTAATGCGATTTGTGTTAATGATAAATCAGATTCTTTTGCTATACGAAGGTATTCTTCAACAGCACGATTAACACCAGGTTTGCTATATCTTTTTGCATAGCCAGGAAATAAATTAACTCTTCCCGATGATTCTGGATTTTGAAGATATTTGCCTGTCAGATGTCCAAAACCTAAAGGCGAGTAACCAAAAAATCCTAGGTTCTCTCTATATAATATTTCGGTCATTCCTAGCTCGGCAATCCTATTAATTAAGCTAAAACTATTTTGAATCGTACAAATTAATGGTAATTTTTTTTCTTTAGCAATCTTAATAAATTCCATTACGCCCCAGGGGTGCTCATTTGATAAAGCTATATATCTTACTTTCCCATCACTAACTAAACGCTCCAAGCTTATAAGTTGTTCCTCAATCGATACCCATTGAATTTTTTTACTATTACTATATTCGTCTTTTGGTTCAAATTTGTACTGGCCGAACATAGGTACATTTCTCTCCGGCCAATGAAGGTAAAGTAAATCAATATAATCTGTCTTCATCCTCTTTAAGGAATTATTTACAGCTTCAGTTATATTCTTCTGGTCTAAAGATTTTGGTCCGCCCCTAATCCAATCTATTGATCGCCTTGGTCCTGCTATTTTTGTTGAAATAACTAACTCGTCTCTTTTTTGATTTTTAACCCAATTTCCGATAATTATCTCGGTAGCATGGCATGTTTCTGCTTTTGGAGGAACAGGGTACATTTCTGCAACATCAAAGCTATTGATACCCTGGCTTAAAGCAAAATCTAATTGTTCAAATGCTTCTCTTTGATTATTTTGATCACCAAATGTCATAGTCCCAAGCGTTATTGGTGACACTTTTAATTTAGTTTGCCCTACTTTTTTATAATCTTTTTTTTCAAACATTTTATTTAAAAACAATTACTTAGAAATTGTTTTTTTCTCTCACCCTTGAATTTATGACTGTTTGTCCCTATTATTAGCACTCTGTGTCATTGAGTGCTAAATATTGCCTTAAGACAAGATTAATTTTAACTTTTAAAGAATACACTAATAGGAGAACTTACAAATGAAAATTCGTCCTTTACATGATCGTGTAA
>CAZPCL010000083.1:0-4632 GCA_964585105.1 uncultured Methylobacillus sp. | reverse complement strand
AAATGTATGTTTTCCAATAATTTCATCATTTAAAATTACATCAAAACTCCATTCTTTAGCAATTAAGTTACTAGAATAAATGCTGAACAGTAGGGTTAGAATAAAGCTATATTTCATGACTTATTAAATCCTAATTTTTTATAAATAACTATTTTTTCGAAGGCCATGGAAAAAAAGCGGATGTATTTTTAATATATTCTTTATAACCAGGTCTTCTATTGACTATTGTTGACTCTAGTAGTTCAGCTCCTGACACTTTTAATAGCAATATACTCATTAGTACCGGTGAAATTAAAGTAAATGAGTACCCACTACCAATCGATATTAAGTAAAAACCCCACCAAACAAGAAACTCGCCAAAATAATTAGGATGTCTAGAATATCTCCATAACCCTTGATCCATAACTTTATTAGATTTATTTGATAAGAAATTTTTTAATTGCTTGTCTGCAATCGATTCATATGAGATTCCAAATAGTACTATAAATAAACCTATTTTATCTAATAATGAATATTCGCTTATATCCATAAATGACGCAATTAATGGTGCTGATATTATAGCTGCCCAAATAGCTTGTAAACCAAAAATTATATAAATACTTTTATATTTAAAATATGGCTCGTTATTATTCCTAATAACTTGATAGCGAGAATCTTCTGGCTTACCCCAATTTCTTTTTGATAGATGGGTTGATAACCTAATAGCCCAAATAAAAACCATTGCTGCTATTACTAAATGTCTAGTTGTAGTTACTTCCAGGTTTACTAGACAGGTGATAGTGGTAACTACAAAAAATAAGCTCCACATAGAGTCTACAAGGTTTACATTTTTAGCAATTAGGCTTAGAAGCCATCCTAAAAAAGTAAAAGCTAGTATATTACAAACAACTAAAATGTATAGATTAAGCATTTAATGAAATTTTCTTTGAAATATGTATTAAAAGGGGAGTGATGATTGACCATCCAATCGATATTACTATTATTGTATCTGGAGTCATAAGTGTAACTGCTCCAAGCTTCTCACCTGCTATATATGCTACAGGCCCACCTATAGCCCCAAACAGTATAGATAAATTTAGTCTTTTCTTTAGCCAGTTAAGGCTAGAGTTAAGGGTAATAGAAAAACTCATCCACAGCACTACAATCCATAAAGGAGTCAAAGAATAAGACCATCCAGGGCTTGTATAAGTAACTAGACCAGCTTTTAAAAGGATTCCATCAAATAAGAAACCAATAATACTAGCTATTAATAAAATTTTTAATTCATTTTTTTTATTCTTATTAAGATAAAAATGAAGCGAAATAAGAAGTATCGATAGGGCAAGGGCAGCATGAGTCTCATTCATTGCAGCACCCAATATACAAACAAACCAAATTAACTGAAACAGTACAAAATTTATTATTTTGGAAGTCATTTTTTAAATAGATAGTGAACTACCTTCCATTCATTACCATTTTTATAACCCCATAATTCCGCACAAGACATAAAGAAGATTCTCCAGCGCTGAAACCATTTTTTTGAATTATTTTTCCCATAAATTTTCTCTAGAGTTTTCATAACTTTTTCTTTGTTAGAGTCTATGTTGGCAAGCCATGCATTCGCAGTCTTTTCATATTGCTTCCCAGACCATGACCACTGATCAATAATTTTTAAGTCTTCCTGAAAGAATAATGGTAGATCTTCTGATGGCATCATTCCGCCAGAAAAAAAATATTGGCTCATCCAATCATCCTCATCTTGAACTTCAAATAAATAGGGCTGTGTTTTGTGCACAAATATATGCATGAAGAATAGTCCATCTGGTGTTAGCCAAGAAGCTATTTTTTGAAATAATTTTTTATGGTTTCTCATATGCTCGATCATTTCAACAGAAACAACTCGGTCATATTTATCTTTCGGGTTAAAAGTATTCATGTCTTCTGTAAGTACAGAAATATTTTTTAATTTTCTTTTTTTAGCTTGCTCAAGTATATACAGTCTTTGCGAAGATGAGTTAGAAACTGCAGTAACTTTACTTTTGGGGTATTGCTTTGCCATCCACAGAGTTAACGAGCCCCAACCACAGCCAAGCTCTAAGATATTAAGACCATTAATTAGCTGAGCATGCTGAGCTGTGAGTTTAAGGGATAATAATTCTGCTTCATCAAGATTTCTTGTTTTTTCATTCCAGTAACAAGAACTATATTTTTTGTGTTTACCTAAGCAATAGTTATAAAATTCTTCAGGAATTTCGTAATGTTGTTCATTGGCTAACTCTGGCACTAGTGCAATTGAGGATGAATCCATTTCCTCAATAAATTGAATTTTATTTTGTATATTTTTTTCGGAATTATTTGAAACAAGAGATTGAATTCTTTTTTTTAAGAGGTTTCTAATACCTTGTCTGATTATAAAATCAGGAATGAGTTTTTTCTCAGATAATCTAATCAAAGTGCTAATCATTTATTTAAAATCTTTGTATTAATTGAATAATTTTTGAGCCAACAAATAAGAAAAAGTTGCATCATTAATTTAAAATATTATAATCGTTTTTTGGTTTGCCAATAAAGTTTGATTCATCAGCTTGCTTTCTAATTGTATCTTTTTTAATCTCTATAAATCCATTATTCATCTCATACAGCCTAAAAAAAACATCTAACTCTTTAATTTTACTTAATTCTTGATGGTTTTTTGCTAATTCAAAATCTGTACTAATTTTTTTACCATCCCACGTTTCAGAATTTAAAAAATCAATGTTTGAATACAGGCCATGAGTATATTCTAAGTAATCATTATCAAAACTATGCTTTACCCTTGGTAAGCCTTGCTTTCTTTTATCATCTATCAGTGCGGGAGATAAAATTTCTTCGTAAGCGTCTCTTAAGATTGCCTTGTTTTTACCACCTTTAGTCCTAAATGAATCTGGAAGAGCTAATGCGTATTGAAAAAAGTTATAATCTAAAAAAGGAGACCTTATCTCGACAGAGTTTGCCATTGATGCTTTATCCCATTTATTAAGTAGCCATTGAAGTCCTCCATAATTTGCATCAGCAATAAGAACTCTTTGTCCCACTCCAAACTCATCCAGTTCTTTTTGATCCTCTAAAAAGAATTCCGGAATTATATTTAACTCCTCAGCATCAAAATATTCATTATAGTGCTCATTCATTTCTTTATGTGATCGATAACTTGAAGCTTTAAGGCTTATTTTAGTTTTATTTATTTGCTTAACTAAATTAAGTCGATCAACTTCTTTTTTTAAAAACTCTTGACCATATCCTTTTTCAACTGACATATAAGTATCAGCAATATTATTTTGGTAATCAAAAGCAAAATTAATTAAATTTTGGGAATACCCTGCTAAACATTCATCCGCACCATGTCCATCAATGCTGATCTTTAAACCATGACTTTTTTGATGTTTGTAGATTTGAATCTGATTGAAATAGGGCTCTGGTGATTCTGAAATCGCGAATAGCTTTTTATAATCTTCAGGATTATATTTAACATCTTCTATGATGTGTGGATTTCTTTTATATTTTTTTGATAGTTCTAGTGCGTTATCAAAACATATATTACCGTCTTTAAAGACAAATGGATTCAGGTCTATTTTATAGTCAGAAAAACTTCTATTAAGCTCTGCAAAAATAATTCCAGAATCTAAACCACCGCTGAGTGAAGTAGAAATTTTGACATCTGAGATTAATCTAATTTTAATTGCTTCATTTAAAAGCCCTTTAATATCTTCTTTGGCTTTTTTATAATTTGTATTAACTTTTGGAATGTGGTCTAAACATTTCCACCATCTGTATTTTTTAATATTAAGACTTTCTAAATCTATTTTAAGTATATGTCCAGGGGGTAAGATATTTACATCCTTGTATCTAGTTGTGAATCTTGCACTCAAATCTTTTTCTGAATATAAAGTTTTATTTTGATCTAGCTGAATATCTGAATTTGATACATAGATACCTTTAATTTCTGATGAGAAAATAAATTTATCATCTTTACTGTAATAATATAATGGCTTAACTCCGTATCTATCTCTTGATAAAATGACTTCTCTTTTTTTTGTGTCAAGAATCGCAAGTGACCACATGCCATTAAATTTATGAAAACATGCTTCTCCCCATTGAATAAATGCTTTAAGAATAACTTCCGTATCTGTTTTGGAAAAAAATTTATGACCTAATTTTGTTAACTCGCTTTTAATATCTTTAAAATTATATATTTCGCCATTAAATGTAATCCAATATCTCTCATCACAAGTCATCGGCTGTTTACCCTTGGGAGATAAATCTAAAATTGCTAATCTCACATGACCTAAAACAACATTTTCGAATCCATATGAACCGGAGTCATCTGGGCCACGATGTTTGATACTATGATTCATCCTGTAGATATCTGTCATGCTAGGCTTTTGGTTTTTATGAATTATTCCATTTATTCCACACATAATTTAAAGGTATTGATAATTAATAAATAAGTACCTTAACATTATTATCTTAGTATAGGAACGCATACATTTAGGGCGTTATGGGTGATGATTTAATCAATCTGTTGATACGAAAATCACGACTCTACGAAATAAATTGGCGACCCCAAGGGGAGTCGAACCCCTGTTGCCTGGATGAAAACCAGGTGTCCTAGGC
>CAZPCL010000082.1:0-4699 GCA_964585105.1 uncultured Methylobacillus sp. | reverse complement strand
TGCATTATTTTTATTGATGAAATAGATGCTGTTGGAAGAAGCAGAGGTTCTGGAACTGGCGGTGGAAATGATGAGCGTGAGCAGACATTAAACCAATTACTAGTAGAGCTTGATGGCTTCGAACCAAATTCAGGAGTTATTGTGATAGCTGCGACAAATAGGGCTGATGTCCTAGATAAGGCGTTATTAAGACCAGGGCGTTTTGATAGGCAAATTATGGTTTCATTGCCGGATATAAAAGGAAGGGAAGAGATTCTGCTTGTTCATATGCGAAAAATTCCAGCTGATCCTGATGTAAAAGCAGGCATTATTGCTCGGGGTACGCCTGGATTTTCAGGAGCTGATTTAGCAAATTTAGTTAATGAGGCTGCATTATTTGCTGCAAGAAGTAATAAGCGTACTGTTGATATGGAAGATTTTGAAGAAGCTAAAGATAAAATTTTTATGGGGCCCGAAAGAAAGTCACTTATTATGCGTGAAGAGGAAAGAAGAAATACCGCATATCATGAGTCAGGGCACGCTGTTGTTGCAATGTTGCTTCCAAATTCTGATCCAGTTCACAAGGTAACAATTATGCCAAGAGGTTGGGCTCTTGGACTTACTTGGCAGCTTCCAGAATTCGATAGCTTTAGTAACTTTAAAGGTAAGATGTTAGAAGAAATATCAATTCTTTTTGGGGGCCGAATAGCAGAAGAAGTTTTTATGAAGCAAATGTCAACAGGTGCTGCAAATGATTTTGAACGAGCAACAAAGCTTGCTAGAGAGATGGTAACCAAATATGGCATGTCAGATAAATTGGGTACTATGGTTTATGTAGATGATAACCAAGATTCATTTTTAAACACTAAATCTATTTCTGAAGCTACTCAACTAAAAGTGGACACAGAAATAAAATCAATATTGGATGAGCAATATAAAATTGCTCGTAAATTAATTGAAAAAAATAAAAGAAAAGTAGAAGCGATGGCTAAATCTCTTCTTGAGTATGAAACAATCGATAGCGATCAGATTGGAGATGTAATGGCAGGTAAAAAAGTTAGAGCGCCAAAGCCATCAAAAGCTTCGGTAAAGCCCCCAACTAAAAAGAAGGGACCGACCATAGGCCCATCTGATAGTATCTCAGTTCAGCCTTCGGCAAAGAGTAAGTAATATAGGGGCGAAAGCCCCTCAAGCTTTTATGAACTCAATAAAAACACTTCTTCAAAAAAATAAAGAGCCTCTACTTATGGGGGTTCTTAATATAACACCTGATTCTTTCTCAGATGGTGGAAAATTTAATAATCTCTCAAAAGCGCTTCAGCATGCTGAGATGATGATTGATAATGGTGTAGATATAATCGATATTGGCGCTGAATCTACAAGGCCTGGCGCAAAGATAACCCCAATTGATATGGAAAAAGAAAGAATCGAACCTGTTATAAAAGCAATAAAAAAAGATTTTAATATCCCAGTTTCAATTGACACATATAAGTCCGAAATAATGGAGCTTGGTATTGATCTTGGAGTAGACATGGTTAATGATATATATGCTCTAAGACAGCCTAGGTGCTTAGAAGCCGTTTTAAACTCAGATATTATGATATGTTTGATGCATATGAAAGGAAGTCCCCAGGATATGCAGCTTAATCCATCATATAAAGATGTAGCTTTAGAAGTAGAACAATTCCTTCAAGAAAGAATCATTATTTGTGAGGAATTCGGTATTGATAAATCAAGAATTATCTTAGATCCTGGCTTCGGATTTGGCAAAACATATGAAAATAATTTAAAATTATTTCAATCAATTGATAAGCTAAATTCTCTATCAAAACCACTACTTATTGGAGTCTCAAGAAAATCAATGGTAAGAAGAATTGTTGGAGATGGAGAAAGTGATATTATTTATGGAAGTGCAATCATGGCTGCAATTAGTATTTTAAGGGGTGCTCGAATAGTTAGAGTGCATGACATTAAGGAAACAAAAAATGCACTGAAAATTTTACAACTAAAATAAGATAACATTTACATGACAAGAAAATATTTTGGAACTGACGGCATAAGAGGCAAAACTGGAGAATATCCAATAACTCCAGAATTTTTCATTAAGCTTGGTTATGCGGCTGGTGTCGTATTGACTGAATCATGGAAGCATGAAAAAAAACCATCTGTTGTTATTGGTAAAGATACAAGAATATCAGGTTACATGCTTGAATCAGCTTTAGAGGCAGGCTTTTCATCAGCAGGTGTTGATGTCTTTCTAACAGGACCAATTCCAACTCCAGCAATAGCATTTTTAACAAAATCATTAGGTGCTCAAATTGGGGTAGTAATTTCAGCATCACATAATTCTTTTGAAGATAATGGTATAAAGTTTTTTTCAAGTTTAGGTCTCAAATTATCAGATGAGGTTGAGTTAAAGATTGAGGCGTTACTAGATCAAGAGATTAAGAATATTCCGCCAAAACTTTTAGGAAAAGCAAGAAGGGTTAATGACGCTATTGATCAATATGTAAGTTTCTGTAAAAATACCGTAAATCCAAGCTTTAACCTTAACTCAATGAGAATTATATTGGATTGTGCTCACGGAGCGACCTATCAGGTTGCACCAATAGTATTCTCGGACCTTGGTGGCGACATTATCACAATCAATAACAATCCTGATGGATTAAATATTAACCATAATGCTGGATCGGTTCACCCTGAATTTTTACAAGAAGAGGTGTTAAGTAATAAGGCTGATCTAGGTATTGCATTTGACGGTGATGGCGATCGTGTAATCATGGTAGATTCGAATGGCGACCTTATTGACGGAGACCAATTATTATTTTTAATAGTTCAGAATTATTATAAGAATGACAAGATAAAAGGTGGGGTTGTAGGAACTTTGATGACAAATTTAGCATTTGAAGAGCGGTGTAAAAAAATGGGTATACCTTTCGTCCGTTCAAATGTTGGGGATCGCTATGTTTCAATGATGCTTTATGAAAAAGACTGGATGTTAGGAGGTGAAAATTCTGGGCATATCCTTATAACTGATAAACATTCAACTGGTGATGGGATTATTTCTGCATTACAAGTCTTAGAAGCAATCATTGATATTAAAAAGCCTATAGATGAGGCATTAAGATCTATTCCAATGTATCCACAAATTTTGATTAATTTACCACTTATAAAAAAAGTAAATCTAACATCACCATCGATGAAGAAGGCTATAAGTGATGCAAAATTAATAATGGAACATAAAGGGCGTATTCTTATTAGGAAGTCAGGGACTCAGCCACTTATAAGAGTTATGACAGAGGGGCCTGATAATGAAAAAGCGATTAAAGCAGCAGAATTTTTAATTGAAAAAATAAAGTCCTAATTTAACTATCCAAACTTACCAGTGATATAGTCCTCGGTTTCTTTTTTAGACGGGTTTGTAAAAATCTGATTGGTTGCATCGAATTCAACTAATTTTCCAAGATACATATAGGCAGTATAGTCAGAAATTCTGGCAGCTTGTTGCATGTTATGAGTCACAATTAATATTGATAATTTTTGTTTTAGTTCTGACATTAATTCTTCTATATTCATTGTAGCAATTGGATCTAGCGCTGAAGTTGGTTCATCAAAAAGCATAATCTCTGGCTCTGTCGCTAAAGCCCTTGCGATACATAATCTTTGTTGCTGACCACCCGAGAGATTGAATGCAAGATCTTGTAAGCGATCTTTTACTTCATTCCATAATGATGCACCTTTTAAAGCTTCTTCAACTTTTTCATCTAATGTACGCTTATTAGATTCCCCTCTAACTCTTAAACCATAAGCTACATTCTCATATATTGACTTAGGAAAAGGATTGGGTTTTTGAAATACCATACTAATTCTCATACGCACCTCTATTGGATCCACTCCTTCAGAAAGTATATCTGTGTTATCTGGCTGTAAAACAATTTTACCGTCGTAGCGATTACCAGGATAAAGATCATGCATTCTATTAAAGCACCTTAAGAATGTAGATTTCCCACAACCTGAAGGCCCAATTAAAGCAGTAATTTTATTTTCATAAACAGGTAAAGTAACTCCATTTAAGGCTTGTGTTCCATCAGCATAAAAGAAATTAAGATTTTTAGACTCTGCTTTAATTATCTCATCATGTTTAAATTTGTTTGTAATTTCTTTTTTTACCATTTAATTTTTTTCCTAATGTTATATCTCAGCTTAATAGCAAAACCATTCATCAACAAGGTAAGCATTATAATTACTGCTCCAGTTGCTGCAGCGTTGACATGAAATGCATGTTGTGGTCTTGAGATCCAATTAAACATTTGAATAGGGAGAACTGTAAAGCCAGACTCTAACCAGTCGAAGTTGATAAAGGGAGGTTCTAAACCAATAGGGCTTGGAGGTAAAAATGCAATAAACGTGAGAGCTCCAATCGTAATAACTGGTGCAGTTTCACCAATAGCTCTGGCCATACCGATTATTACACCGGTTAAAATTCCACCATAAGAATATGGGATTACATGGTTACGACAAACCTGCCATTTTGTTGCACCAACTGCATAAGCAGCTTCACGAATATGAACTGGTATTGATCTAATAGCTTCCCTTGTTGAAACAATAACGATAGGTAACATCAGAAGTGCCAAGGTAAGACCTGCAGTTAAAATACTTTGACCTAGCCCAAAACTATAAACAAATAATCCTAAAGCTAACAATCCGTAAATAATTGATG
>CAZPCL010000081.1:0-4814 GCA_964585105.1 uncultured Methylobacillus sp. | reverse complement strand
TGAAAATAAAAATAGTTTTGTAGATAAGTTATTGTTTTATAAAGATTTATTGATAAAATGGAATAAAACATATAACCTTACAGCTATTACAGATGAGCAAGATATTATTACGCACCATTTGCTAGATTGTTTGTCAGTAACAAAGTTTGTTAGTGCAAAAAATATAATGGATGTAGGAAGTGGCGCGGGGTTGCCAGGATTAATTTTGGCCCTTTGCTTTCCTGATAGAAAGATAACAATGGTTGATAAAGTAGGAAAAAAAACGGCCTTTATTCAGCAGGTGATTGGTGAGTTTAACCTTAATAATGCAAGAGTATTAAATGGTCGAGTGGAAGACATAAAAAATTATAAATACTATGATGGGATTATTTCTCGAGCTTTTGCTGATATGGAGACAATGATCAAATTGACTTCCCACTTGCTTTTAGATGGTGCAAATTGGTATGGAATGAAGAGCAGGAAAAGCAGAGATAGTGAAATGATTACAATGAAATATTCTTATCATGTAGATAAAATTGATGTTCCACACCTTAGGGCTGAGCGTTACTTAATTACAGTGGTGAATGCAACCAACTAATAAACATTATAGGTAAAAGTAAAGATAAAAAATGCGAATTTTTGCTATATCAAATCAAAAAGGTGGCGTTGGAAAAACAACAACAACTGTTAATCTGGCTGCTAGCTTAAGTAAAAAGAAGAAAAAAGTCTTATTAATTGACCTAGACCCTCAAGGCAATGCTACATCCGGATCTGGAATTAAAAAATCAATGACAATGGGTAGTATTTATGAGGTATTAATTGGACAAAATACTTTAAAAAATATTATTGTAACAGCCAAAGAAAGTTTTTTTGATGTGGCTCCTGCTAATCAATCTTTAGCTGGAGCCGAGATTGAGTTAGTTGATATTCCAGAGAGAGAATATATTTTAAAAAAACAGATTGAATCTCTTAACAATCAATATGATTTTATTCTTATCGATTGCCCTCCAGCGCTCAATTTACTTACAGTAAATGCATTGGTTGCTGCTAATTCAGTATTGATACCAATGCAATGTGAATATTTTGCTTTAGAGGGTCTTTCTGATCTTGTTAATACAATAAAAAAAGTAAAAAATCATCTCAACACTGAAATTGAGATTGAGGGTTTACTTAGAACATTGTTTGATAAACGCAACACTTTAGCTCAACAGGTTTCAGAACAATTATCTGCTCATTTTGGTTCTAAGGTATATGAAACTATTATTCCAAGAAACGTTAGACTTGCAGAGGCTCCAAGCTATGGAAAACCAGTACTTTTTTATGATAAAAATTCAAAAGGAGCTGTCGCATATCTCGCTCTTGCCGATGAAATTTTAGGAAAATATAACAATGAAAAATAGAGGATTAGGTAGAGGGTTAGAAGCTTTGTTAGGAAGTGATGATAACAATATGGAGCAAAGTAATGATCAATTAAAAATGATATCTATTGAAAAATTGAGTGCTGGAAAATACCAGCCTCGCTCAATTATGGACCCAGAGCCACTAGAGGAGCTTGCGGAATCAATAAAAGTCCAGGGGATTATGCAGCCTATATTAGTCAGGATGTTAAAAGAGAATGATTATGAAATAGTTGCAGGCGAGCGCCGCTGGCGAGCAGCAAAATTAGCTAATTTAACTGAGGTTCCTGTTCTAATAAAAAAAATATCAGACTCTTCAGCACTTGCTATGGCATTAATTGAAAATATACAACGAGAAGATCTTAATATTATTGAAGAAGCAAAAGGAATAAAGCGATTGATTGATGAATTTGGCATGACGCACGATGCCGCAGCTGAGTCATTAGGAAAATCTAGAACAGCCGTTTCTAATATATTACGCTTACTAAATCTTAGTGATTATGTTCAAGATGCATTACTTAATAAGAAAATAGAAATGGGTCACGCTAGAGCACTATTAAGTCTTGGAACAAGCGAACAAGCTATGATTTGTCAAAAAGTTATAAGTCAAAAACTATCAGTAAGAGAAGTTGAGATATTAGTTGCAAATCATCGCCAAGTTCCGAAAAAAATAAAAACATCTGATGGCGGTGATATTAACGCTTTAGAGAATGATTTATCAGAAATATTGGGCCTGAGTGTTAAAGTTTTTCATAATAAAAGTGGCAAGGGGACTTTAAAAATTAATTATTCAAATTTAGATCAATTTGATATGTTATTAAAAAAGTTAAAAAAATAGTTTTAGACCTTGACGAATTTAACAAATCAAGCCAAAATTGCGTGCTTTGTAAATATTAAAGGCTAGAAAAAATTATTTTTGGCAGTTATAAAATGAATGAATCACAATTACTCGCTAAAAAATTAAATTTTTTACCTAAAATATACAGAAAAGTAGTTTACCAACAGTTCTTGGCTTCATTGGTTGTTGGGATTTTGGCAGGATTTATTTTTAATGTACATGTTTCTCTGTCTGTGCTCTTGGGAGCCCTGCCAGTCATTATTGGAACTGTTGTTGCAACACCTATTGCAAACCTTAAAAAAAATAAAAGAAGCCCAGGATCAATCGTAATAAGTGCACTTAAAGCAGAAGCAGTTAAAATAGCAGTTATTTTTATAGCACTTTGGTTGGTGTATAAGTTTTATGTTCAGCTTGTACCAATAGCATTAGTAATTGGTTTAATAATGTCAGTACTAATATCATGTTTGGCAATATCAGATATTGATAATATAAATATAGAGACAAAGGAATAAACAGAAAATTGGCAGATAGTAGTTATAACTCACCTAGTGAATACATTGGACATCATTTATCTAATAATGTAGTTAATTTAGATTTTTTAGGTGGAGGCTCATTTATGACGCTTCATCTAGATTCGTTTGTAATGGCTGTAATCCTTGGAATTTTTTCGATGGGGCTAATCTGGCTTGTAGCCAGAAAAGCAAGCGCAGGTGTCCCAACAAAAACTCAGGCTTTTGTTGAGTTAGTCTTTAGCTTTATAGATGATCAAGTAGGTAATATATTTCATGGTAACCGACATTCATTTGTTGCTCCAGCTGCACTGACTGTTTTTGTTTGGGTTCTTATGATGAACGCAATGGATTTTTTACCTATTGATATAATGGCAAAATTCTATAAGTTCCTAGGATTATATGAATGGAAAGCTGTGCCTACTTCAGATGTGAATACAACATTTGGCCTTGCCCTAAGTATTTGGTTCTTAATGATTTATTTTGGCATCAAGGTAAAAGGAATGGGCGGATGGTTGCATGAGATTTTTTGTGCACCCTTTGGTTCGTCAGTATGGGTTTGGCCAGCTAATTTTCTATTTAATTTAATTGAATATGTTTCAAAACCTTTATCTCATTCTCTTCGATTATTTGGTAATATGTATGCCGGCGAAGTTATCTTTTTATTATTAGGTTTGTGGGCAGCTACAGGAGTCTCTGGAATTATATTTGGATCAATTCTAGGCGCAGGATGGGCAATATTTCATATTTTAATTGTAGTATTGCAAGCTTATATATTCATGATGTTAACAGTTGTATATTTATCTATGGCACATGAAGGGCATTAATTTTTTTTAAACTAAAAGGAAGTAAATTATGGAAACAGTACAATATTTAGCTCAAATACAGGCATATACAGGAATTGGTATCGGCTTGATTATCGGATTAGGCGCATTAGGCGCATGTGTAGGTATCGGTATTATGTGTGCAAGCTTTTTAGAGGGGGCAGCGAGACAGCCTGAAATGATTCCTCAATTGCAAGTTAAGGTGTTTTTATTGTTAGGCTTGATTGATGCATCATTCATTATTGGTGTTGGCTTGGCAATGATGTTTGCTTTTGCAAACCCACTTTTAGCTGTCGTACCTGTAAGTTAATTAAAATATTTTTTTGATCCCAATATTTTTGGGGATAAGACGGAGTAAAGATGAATCTTAATTTTACAATGATTGCTCAAGCAATAGCTTTTGCAATATTAATTTGGTTTACGGTTAAATTTGTTTGGCCCCCTTTGCTAAATGCAATTGAAAAAAGACAGAAAGAAATTTCTGATGGCTTAGCCGCCGCTCAAGAAGGAAAGTTATCGCTTGAAGTGGCAGCTAAAAAAAATGTTGAGACTCTCAATGAGGTGAAGCAAAAAGGTGCAGAAATTGTAAGTCAGGCAGAAAAAAGAGCATCTGAAATTGTTGAACAAGCTAAAAATGTTGCTAATGAAGAAGGCGATAGAATAATAGCAAGCGCTAAATCGGAGATTGATCAAGAAGTGAATAGAGCTAAAGAAGAGCTACGTGGTCAAATATCTACACTTGCAATTCAGGGGGCTGAAAAGATTCTAGACAAAGAAATTGATAAGAAAGTCCATGCAGATATGCTAACTAAATTGGCAAAGGATCTATAGGGGCTTATGGCTGAAATTTCAACAATTGCAAGACCCTATGCAGTTGCTATATTTGGTTTAGCAAAAGAAGAGAAAGCTCTTTCTGAGTGGTCAGATATGTTGTCCCTTATGAGTCGAATTATTGAGAATGACGATATTAATTCTTTTATTAATGATTCTAAAGTCTTAGATAAAGATAGAGAAAAGCTTATATTAGATGTTTGCGGAGATAAAATAAATGCATCTGGACAAAATTTAATTAAGCTTTTAGTGGAATATAAGAGATTATCAATTTTGCCTGAGATAACACTACTTTTTGAAGAACTTAAAGATAAAGATGAAGGGGTTATAGAAGCTGAAATTATTATGGCTGAGCAACCTGATCAAAAAATGGTTGTAAAGTTATTAGAAAGCCTAGAGAAGAAATTCAACAAAAAAATTGAAGGAAAAGTAGTTA
>CAZPCL010000080.1:0-4855 GCA_964585105.1 uncultured Methylobacillus sp. | reverse complement strand
ACAATCAGTTTTAATTACTACAGATTCAGCTTATATGGATTTAGTTATGGCCAGTATTGATAAATTAATTATTAATATGCCAAGAAAAAATGTAATTACTTCATCGTTAAAAAATAGGGGAATCTTTATTCTATCTAAGGATCTGAAAGAAGCTGCTGCAATATCAGATTATATAGCCCCTGAGCACTTAGAACTCTCAGTGGAAGATCCTGAAAGTTTATTAAAAGAAATTAATCATGCGGGTGCAATTTTTATGGGAAAAAATACTTGTGAAGCAATTGGGGATTATTGTGCTGGACCAAATCATGTTTTACCAACATCGGGAACAGCGAGGTTTTCATCTCCATTGGGAGTCTATGATTTTCAAAAAAGATCAAGTTTAATATATTTATCTCCAGAAACTGCAAGTGAGTTGGGCCATATTGCGTCAGCCCTTGCTGAAGGTGAGGGATTATATGCGCATTCGCAATCTGCAAAATATAGAATTATTAAAAAAAATGAATAAATATTGGAGTGATATTGTTGAAGAACTGACCCCATATATCCCAGGTGAGCAACCAAAAGACAAGATTTTGCTCAAATTGAATACAAATGAAAACCCATATGGTCCAAGTAAAAAAGTTTTAGATGTTATTAAATCAAGTGCTAGAGAAAATCTGAGATTGTATCCTGACCCTGACAGTGAGGTCCTAAAACAAACAATTGCTAATTATCACAACTTGTCAAAATCTAATGTTTTTGTTGGTAATGGATCTGATGAAATTCTGGCATTTATTTTTCAAGCCTTGTTAAAAAAGAAAGATCCTGTTCTATTTCCAGATATCACTTATAGCTTTTACCCAGCTTATTGTAGTCTCTATGATGTTAAATATAAAAAAATTCCATTAGATAAAGATTTTAACATTGATCTAAAAAAGTATTTACTTAACAATGGTGGGATTATTTTTCCAAATCCAAACGCCCCTACTGGAATCCCTAAAAAATTAATTGATATTGAAAATTTAATTAATATAAATCAAGATAGTGTGGTCGTTATTGATGAGGCATATGTAGATTTTGGAACAGAGTCAGCAGTTAAGCTAGTTAATCAATATAAAAATTTAGTCGTAACTCAGTCATTCTCAAAATCCAGATCATTAGCAGGTATGAGACTAGGATGTGCTTTTGCTAACGAAGATTTAATAGAAGCGCTCAATCGGATTAAAAATAGTTTTAATTCTTATCCAGTTGACCGTTTGGCTCAGATTGCAGGTGTCGAAGCAATTAAAGATGAAGATTACTTCAATGAAAGTGGTAATAAGATTATTCAAGCTAGAATATTTTTAGTGAAGGAATTGCTTTTGATGGGTTTTAGTACTCTACCTTCAGGTGCAAATTTTATATTTACAAAACATAAATCAATAGATGCAGTTAAAATTTTTAAAAAATTAAGAGAGTCAGGAGTGATAGTCCGCCACTTTGAGAAGCCGGAAAGAATTTCTCAGTATTTAAGGATTACTATTGGCACTAAAGAAGAGATGAGGAAGTTTGTTTCAATTTTAAAAGTAATAATTTAGATGAAAAAAAAATATCTCGATACAAAAATATGTAAGATATGTAACAAATCTTTCACATGGAGAAAAAAATGGGAAAAAGTTTGGAACGAAGTTAAGTATTGTTCAGAGCGTTGTAGAAGGTCAAATTAACCAAACTCATGATAAAATTATTAATATGAATAGAATAGCTAAAGTTTCAAGAAAAACAAAAGAAACCGACATTAATGTAGAAATTAATATCGATGGTAACGGTAAATCATTTTTAGACACTGGCATTGGTTTTTTAGATCATATGCTTGAACAAATTTCAAGGCATGGGTTATTTGATTTAACGATTAAAGCTAAGGGCGACCTTCATATTGATGCACACCACACTGTTGAAGATATTGGCATTACTTTGGGGCAAGCCTTTGACAAAGCTATAGGAGATAAGTTAGGTATCCGTCGTTACGGCCATGCTTATGTTCCTTTAGATGAAGCTTTATCAAGAGTTGTTTTAGATATATCCGGTAGGCCAGGACTTGAATTAAATGTAGAATTTACTAGATCAAGAGTCGGTGAGTTTGATGTTGATTTAATTCATGAATTTTTTCAGGGTTTTATTAATCATGCAAATATTACATTACATATTGATAACTTAAAAGGCGAGAATTCTCATCACCAAGCTGAATCTATTT
This sequence comes from uncultured Methylobacillus sp., assembly GCA_964585105.1. Classification (GTDB taxonomy): domain Bacteria; phylum Pseudomonadota; class Gammaproteobacteria; order Burkholderiales; family Methylophilaceae; genus BACL14. The sequence goes on along the minus strand of CAZPCL010000080.1, from coordinate 2,643 downwards.
TTAAAGGTTTTGGAAGAGCTTTAAGGGTAGCGGTAGAATTAGACGAAAAAATAAAAGGTGTTATGCCATCAACCAAAGGCTCTCTTTGATTTTTGAAAGCTTTTAAATTTAATTTATGATTGCAATTATTGATTATGGGATAGGTAACTTAAAGTCAGTCCATAACGCTGTCAGCTTTATATCACCCAAGACTAAATCAATTATCACTAGCGATCCAGATGTGGTTGCCAAGGCGGATAAAGTTATTTTTCCTGGACAAGGGGCGATGCCCGACTGTATCTCACAGTTAGAAACAAGAGGTTTAAAAGAAGCAGTAATTGAAGCAGCAAAACAAAAACCTTTTTTAGGGATTTGTTTGGGACTCCAGATGCTTCTTGAAAACAGTGAGGAAGGAGATGTTAATGGATTTGGATTGTTACCAGGAATAGTTAAGCGTTTTCAACCAAATCAAAATGAGAGAATCAAAATTCCACACATGGGTTGGAATAAAGTTGACTTATTAAACCCTCATCCAATGTGGAATAAAATATGTTCAGCAAGCAGGTTTTATTTTGTTCATAGCTTTTATGCCGAAGTTCAAGATAAAAGTTTGGTTATGGCAACATCTATTCATGGAGAAAAATTCACATGCGCAATTGCAAAAGATAATATTTTTGCTGTTCAATTTCATCCGGAAAAAAGTTCTGAATTAGGACTACAGTTATTAAATAATTTTATTATATGGGACATTTAGATTGTAAATCATGATAATTATTCCAGCGATAGACCTTAAGGAAGGAAAGTGCGTTAGGCTGAAACAAGGGCTAATGGACCAATCAACTATTTTTTCTAAAAATCCGGCTGAAATGGCAAGGAGATGGATAAATTTAGGCGCAAAAAAATTGCACTTAGTTGATCTTGATGGAGCCTTCGCAGGTAAGCCTGTTAATGAAAATGCGATTAAATCGATTGTTGCTGAAGTTGGGGGTGAAATACCAATTCAATTAGGCGGTGGCATTCGAAATTTAACTACAGTAGATAACTTCTTAAATAGCGGTGTCAATTCAATAATTATTGGAACAGCTGCAGTTACTAATACAAGTTTTTTAAGTGAGTCTTGCGAAGCATTTCCTGGTCAAATTATAGTTGGCCTTGATGCAAAAGATGGAGATGTTGCAATAAATGGCTGGGCAGAACTCACTGGACTTAACGTAATAGATTTAGCTCAAAAATTTGAAAGCTACGGAGTAGAGTCAATCATTTATACTGATATTGGGAGGGATGGGATGATGGCAGGAGTCAACATTGACGCGACTGTTAAATTAGCAAAATCCATAAAAATCCCTGTAACAGCAAGTGGTGGAGTTTCCAATATAAAGGATATAAGGATGCTCTGCGATTTTTCAAATGTTGGGATTAGAGGGGTTATAACTGGAACTGCTATTTATGAGGGTACTTTAGATTTTAAAGAAGCTCAAGACTTAGCGGATCGTTTAACTGAAAAAAATGACTGTAGCTAAGAGAATTATTCCATGTCTTGACGTAAATGATGGGAGAGTTGTAAAGGGAATTAACTTTGTTGAATTAAAAGATGCAGGAGATCCAGTAGAAATTGCTAAAAAATATAATGAAGAAGGAGCTGATGAATTAACTTTTTTAGATATTACTGCTAGCTCGGATAACAGAGGTCTTTTGTTTGATATTGTTGAGAAAGTTGCAAAACAAATTTTTATTCCCCTAACAGTTGGAGGTGGAGTCAGGTCGTGCGAAGATATTAGGAATCTTTTGAATTCAGGAGCAGATAAAATTGGAATAAATACGTCAGCAATTTTAAATCCTGATCTAGTCGCAGAGTCTACAAGCCGTTTTGGCTCGCAAGCTATTGTAGTTGCAATAGATGCAAAAAAAGTTCACGACCATTGGGAAGTTTTTACACATGGAGGTAGAAATGCAACAGGAATAAACGCTGTAAGTTGGGCACAAAAAATGGCTAAACTTGGGGCAGGAGAATTATTAATTACAAGTATGGATAGAGATGGAACAAAAAAAGGGTTCGACAATATATTAATGAAATTAATTTCTGATGTTGTTGAGGTTCCAATTATTGCTTCAGGTGGAGTGGGAATTCTGCAGCATCTTGTAGATGGAGTTAAAGATGGAGAGGCTGACGCTGTTCTTGCAGCAAGTATTTTTCATTATGGAGAATTTACGATTCAAGAAGCAAAGCAATATATGGCAAAAAATAATATAGAGGTAAGACTATGAGCAACTGGATAAATAATGTGCGATGGGATTCGGATGGGTTATTACCAGTTATTGTTCAGGATGAAAGCTCAAACAAAGTAATTATGTTTGCTTGGATGAATCGTGAAACGCTCGAGGAGTCTATAAAAAAGAAAAAGGCAATTTATTGGTCTCGCTCAAGGAATCAGGTCTGGATTAAAGGAGAAGAATCAGGGCATTATCAAGATATAGAAGATATTTTTTTAGATTGTGACAATGATGTTTTACTTATTAGAGTAAAGCAACAGGGTGGGATAGCTTGTCATACTGGACGAGAGAGCTGTTTTTATAATCGAATTAATATGGAAACGGGTCAAATAGAAGAGATTGGCGAAATTATTAAAGATCCTAAAGAAATTTATAAGGATAAAAAATGAAAGA
>CAZPCL010000079.1:0-4875 GCA_964585105.1 uncultured Methylobacillus sp. | reverse complement strand
GGTTTTTTAAAGTTTTTAAATATTTCATTACACTCTGGGAACTCATGTTTCCATTTATCGAGTGTGAACCGCCTTATATTTTCAATAACATTTAACGTATGTTCATCAACCGTATATATATGAAATAAATCATGCTGCATCTGAGCTACTATTTTTCCAAATGCTGGAATAAATTTACCCAAAATATTACATTTATTTAATAACCTTAATGATCGACTAACTTTACTTTTACTTTTAAAAATATCGAGGAATTTTTTTTGGTTACTTGGATCGCTTCTATAATTATTATCTATTTGGGTGGATAAGGTATCCAAAGCTCCCAGTAAATTTGGCCCAAAACCTTTAACTTTTTTATACTGCTGAAATAGTATAAAGACATCTAATATGTAAGGCTTTATTCTAGTAATATTTTTTTGGTCTAACTCTATTAAATCGTTGTATATGTAAAATGGTAATGGATGTTTTATTTTCTCTTTGTTTCGAATATTTGGATCTAATCTTTTTATAAGAATATCATTGAATAAAGTAATATAATTAACTGATTTATAATAACTTTTCATAACAATTTCACTAGCTTTTTTATTCTTTGTATTCTTAAATCCGAGATTTTTTGCAAGATCATTTTGAACATCAAAAACTAGCCGATCCTCAATCCTTTTAGATAAAATATGTAAAAGTATGCGTCGTTTTGTTATTTTGTTCTCATGAAGCTGTATTTTATTAAATTCAACCTTATCAATTAAGTTATTTTCAAGCATTTCTTTAAAAGTACTGCCTTTTTCTTGACTAATTGATAGCCACCTAATCATATGTAAATCTCTTAACCCACCTGGACTTTCCTTTATATTTGGCTCTAGCTGATAAGCTGAATCTTTAAATTTTCTATGTCGTTCAGCTTGCTCCTGAAGTTTGAGTTTGTAAAATTTCTTTATAGATAACGAATTATTGATCGCCCAATTTATTTTATTAAAGACTTCTGAAGAGCCAGTAAGAAATCTAGACTCAATAAGGTTGGTTGCAGTTGAAATATCTGCATTGAATTCTTGCTTGGTTTGCTTAATATTTCTAACACTATGACCAATCTTAAAGCCTAAGTCCCAGAAATTTGTAATAAATTCGCTTATAGCTTCTTGGTCAGTGTCTAAAATTTCTTTTTCATAAACTATTAATATGTCAATATCGGAAAATGGAAATAACTCTTTTCTTCCGTAACCACCGACTGCTGCTAATGCAATTTTTTTGGAAATAGGTAGGCTTTGCCATACATTTACAATTAACTGGTCTACTAAAAGCGTCTGGTTTTTTAAATATGCCTGACTATTATGATTTTTCAGAAATTTTTCACAATAATAATTAAATTTTTCTTGGTATAGCTTTTTGGATTGTGATAGCTCTGCCTTATTCATTTAAGAAATACTTTTATAACTTAATTTCTCATAAAAGGTTTTGGGGTGCCTTGAGAAACAGTTAAAACTTCATATGAGGAGTCTGTTACTAAAATTGTATGCTCCCATTGTGCAGAGAGGCTTCTATCTTTTGTTACAACTGTCCATCCATCGGGCAGCATTTTAATATCTTTTTTTCCTGCATTAATCATTGGCTCTATAGTGAATATCATACCTGGTACTAGTTCAATACCTGTACCCATTTGACCATAATGGAGAACTTGCGGTTCTTCGTGAAATACTAAGCCAATACCGTGACCACAGAATTCCCTGACTACGCTATAGCCATTTGATTCAGCATAGCATTGAATTGCATGGCCAATATCACCAAGACGGGCTCCTGGCTTTACCTTGTTAATCCCTACCCACATTGACTGGTATGTGATTTCACATAGTCTTTTAGCTTGAATTGAAGGGTTGCCAACATAGAACATCCTACTTGTATCTCCATGGTAACCATCTTTGATAACTGTAATATCTATATTAACAATATCGCCTTTTTTGAGAGATTTTGGCCCTGGAATGCCGTGACAAATTTGATTATTTACTGAGGTGCAAACTGATTTAGGATAAGGAGTATGGCCTGGAGGTGCATAATTAAGTGGTGCCGGGATAGTTTTTTGCTCATTTACCATATAATTATGACAAATTTTATCAATTTCTTCAGTAGTTATATTTGGCTTTATGAACGGCGTAATAAAATCAAGCACCTCAGATGCTAATTTACCAGCAACCCTCATTTTCTTAATGCCCTCTGAATTCTTAATCGAAATCGCCATTGAATAAACTATAATCCATCATAATTGTCAATTAATTATGTTATCATATGCTCTTTCGAATTAACGAAAAATTATATATAAACCATTAAGTTTAGTTAAGGGTGCTATTTTCTAAGTAGTCATTTTAAACTTAATGAAGTGATTAACCCTTACAAGGAGAAATACATCGTGTCAATCACAATGAGACAAATGCTAGAAGCTGGCGTTCACTTTGGACACCAAACTCGCTACTGGAATCCAAAAATGGCCCCCTATATATTTGGGGATCGAAACAAAATTCATATTGTAAATCTTGAAAAAACACTACCAATGTTTAATGATGCTTTAAAGTATGCAAAAACTCTTGCTGCTAATAAAGGGCGGATTCTGTTCGTTGGAACTAAGAGGCAAGCTAGGGATATATTAAAAGAAGAAGCAATCAGGGCTGACTGTGCTTATGTTAACTACCGTTGGCTAGGTGGAATGCTAACAAATTTTAAAACTGTAAAACAGTCAATAAAGAGGTTAAAAGAATTAGAGGCAATGTTCGAGGATGGTAGCACTGATAAATTAACTAAAAAAGAAGCCCTTAATTTACAAAGAGAATTCGATAAGCTAGATAGGTCTATTGGTGGCATTAAGAATATGATTTCATTGCCTGATGCTATTTTCATTATTGATGTAGGTTATGAAAGTGGAGCTGTTGAAGAAGCAAAAAAATTAGGAATTCCAATCATTGGCGTTGTTGACACAAACAACTCGATTGAAAATATTAATTATGTTATTCCAGGAAACGATGATTCAAGTAGAGCGATTCGTTTATACCTAAGAGGAATGGCAGATTCAATCCTTGATGGAAAAAATAAGGCTATAGAAGATCTTGCAAAAATCATTGCAGAAGAAAAAGCGGCGGAAGATAAAGAAAAAATGTCATCATCTGACGAAAAAACTAGCTAAACTAAAATATATAGGAGTAAATAATATAATGGCTGAAATAACAGCGAGTATGGTGATGGCACTGAGAAGCCAAACAGATGCTCCAATGATGGATTGTAAAAAAGCTTTGACTGAAGCGGGTGGCGACATGTCGAAAGCCGAAGAAATTCTTAGAGTACGTTTTGGTAGCAAAGCCACAAAAGCAGCAGGCAGGGTTGCAGCAGAAGGTGTAGTTAGCTCATTTATATCAAAAGATAAAAAGTTTGGATCATTACTAGAAGTTAATTCAGAAACAGATTTTTGTGCGAAAAATGAAGAATTCTTAAGTTTTACGAATAAAGCAGCAGAAATTATCGTTAGTAAAAAACTTAACGATATAGAAAGTCTAGGTAAGGCAGAGATCGATGGAGTTAGCTTAGAAGATTTAAGAACTCAATTAATTGGTAAGATTGGGGAAAATATAACACCAAGAAGATTTATTAATCTTAGCGCTAAAGGTTCTCTGTATTCTTATATCCATGGCTCAAAACTTGGTGTTATTCTAGATTTAGAATCTGGTAGTGAAGAGTTAGGAAAAGATATTGCAATGCATATTGCAGCTACAAAGCCAAAAGCCATAGATAAAAGTGGTATTGATCCTAATCTCATTGAGATCGAAAGAAGGGTGGCTACGGAAAAAGCAAAAGAAGCTGGAAAGCCAGAAGAAATCCTTACAAAGATTGCTGATGGATCCGTTAATAAATTTTTAAAAGAGATCACATTACTTAGTCAACCTTTTGTCAAAGATGATAAAATTTCAGTTGAAACTCTCTTAAAAAATAATAATGCAACAATACATTCTTTTTTTATATATATTGTTGGTGATGGAATTGAAAAGAAAGAAGAAGATTTTGCAGCTGAAGTGGCAGCAGCATCTAAAGGTTAGCAATATAGTATAGCGAATAATTTTAAAAGGATTGTGATTACAATCCTTTTTTTTAATCTAAAACAAGCTAAAATGACAGAATATGGCAGATATTAAATATAAACGAATTCTTCTTAAGCTTTCTGGTGAGGCTTTAATGGGAAATGATGCTTTTGGAGTTAATCCAGAAATTATCAATAAAATAGTAAAAGAAATAGAGGTAGCAATTTCTATTGGCACTGAGATTGCAATCGTGATTGGTGGCGGAAATATTTTTCGAGGTGTTGCTCTTGGAGCTGCAGGAATGGATAGAGCTACAGCAGATTATATGGGGATGTTGGCTACAGTAATGAATTCATTGGCACTCCAAGATGCTATGAAGCACGCTGGAATTAATAGTAGGGTTCAATCTGCTATCAATATAGAGCAAATTGTTGAGCCTTATATTCGGGGCAAAGCAATAAGGTATCTCGAAGATAAAAAAATTGTTATATTTGCTGCTGGGACTGGAAATCCTTTTTTTACAACTGATACTGCCGCAGCTTTAAGGGCTATGGAGATTAATGCAGATGTTATGATTAAAGCAACAAAGGTGGAAGGAATATTTTCAGATGACCCAGAAAAAAATCCAGGAGCAAAATTATTTAAAACTGTTACCTTTGATGAAGCAATAAATAAAAACCTTAAAGTAATGGATGCAACAGCATTTACTTTATGTAGGGATCAAAAACTCCCAATTGTAGTTTTTAATATTTTTAAAGAAAATGCACTAAAAAATATTCTTCTTGGAAGAGAAGAAGGTACTTTAGTTACTATGAATTAAGATGAGGAA
>CAZPCL010000078.1:0-5035 GCA_964585105.1 uncultured Methylobacillus sp. | reverse complement strand
TTTGGCTAAATCAACATTGAATAGTAAAAGTTTTGGCTCGCTTACAGGTGTGGGATCAATACGAGTAAAAAAATTTTCTGGCAAGCCGACATAGCTATTTTCTAATCGCCAACCGAACGCATTATTCATAATAGACAGTTTAGTTAATGAAGCTTTATTTTACCTATTTATTTCTCTAGGAGTAAACTAGCATTATGAAAAAATTAATATTCTTAATAGCTTTATTCCCAAGCATTCTTCTAGCTAATGATTTTAAAATGTGTCAAAAAATAGCTGCTGAGATAAATAGCTTGACTCCAATGACCGTTGACGAAACAACTAGGCTTGCTAATGCCGAGTGTATCGAAAGTTCAAAAAAAGGAAAAAAAGTTAAACTGACATATGATTATAAAATATTAGATGGTAGGGTCACCAAAAAAGATATCCAGTCTCGAAGACCCGCTGTATTAGAAAAATGGTGTTCTAAGCCTGATATGACCCTTAAGTTGGATGCATATGACATTGAATATACTCACTCTTATATGAATGATAAATACATAACATCAATTAATCTGACTAAAGCTGATTGTAAATAGTTAGGTTCCTCTTCCAATTCTTGTAAGAATTCAATGAGGTTGGATGTCGGCCTTTTTATTTCTTACTTTTACATGCTTTGCTAATATTCTTAAATTATTTTTTTTCACTTTATTACTTTTTTTCCATTGCCATAATAAATCTTTTGATTTTTTTACTCTCTCTTGGAAGTTATAAAGTGGTTGTGGATAATGACATTGAGGTTGGGAAAAGAGATCGTAGTTTTTATTGGGTAAACTGAGGATATATCCTGGGTCATATCCACGAAGTTCCTCTACCCAATGCTTTATAAATAATGTATCTGCATCATGTTCAAGTGCTTGCTTCATAGGGTTGTAAATCCGAATAGTATTTATTCCGGTGATACCTGCTTGCATTTGTATTTGAGGATAATGAATCCCAGGTTCAAAATCTAAGAATAAAGTCGCCAAATATTCTGCAACTAATTTCCAATGAATCAAATAATAATGACATGCAAAACTAACTAACATTGCTCGCATTCTAAAGTTAAGGTAGCCCGATGACTGCAATGCTCTCATAGATGCATCTACAAGTGGATATCCAGTTTTCCCATGAGCCCATAATTTAAAGTCACTATGGCTTTTATCTACAATGAGGTACGGAAAATTTCTGTAACCACTATTTACGGGCTCATTTTCAATTGCAATTTCACTTTCGAATTTTTGAATAAAGTGACAATGCCAATGTAATCTTGATGACAATGCAATCATTGACCTTCTCCACCCAGGTCTATCCCATGACTTAAGTAATGTTTGATAAATTTCTCTAATACTTATATTTCCATAACTAATATATGGTGAGAGTCTTGAGCAGGTATGTCGACTTTTTTCTGGCTTAGAAATATGCTTAAAATACTCACTACCCCTGTCAATAAAAAAATTTGATAATTCCATATGCGCACTCTTAAACCCACCTTTTTGATAGAGTTTATTAGTGGAAAATATTGGTAGTTTTTTTGGATAGAAATCATGGTGAAGAATCTTAGCTCCTGATAGATTGATTCTTTCAATAGGAGCACGCATTACATTATCCCAATGCTTTTCCCAATTTTTACGATTAGTTAAGCCACGAATAACTGCGTTTGATGGATACTCATGCCAAGTAATATGATATTTTTTAAATAATAGACTAAGTTTTTCGTCTCTAGAATAGGTTATTTTTAGACCAGTTTCCTCATGGCTAAAGATATTTTTAATAGAGTACTCTTCAATTAGAAGTTTAAATATTTCAATTGCTTCCCCGAAGGTAACTGTCAATTTTTTATCATGCACTAAAAGTTCTTCTTGAATATCAGATAATGATTGCTCTATAAATCTCCAGTGACGTTCATCGTGATGTACATCTGCAATTAATGAGGGTTCGTAGATGTAAAGAATTAAGAAATTCTCTTGTTTTTGAATAGCATGATACAAAGGAACATGGTCAGTAAGTCTCAGATCTCTTTTAAGCCAGACAATATTTATATTTTTTTTATTAGACATCATTTTTAACTTGCCATAAATACATTAAATAAACTCAAAATTATTCTCAAAAAAATTAGACTTACTCGTTAAATTGGTTAAGGAAAAAATTATATTTCTACTATATAAAATTATCAATGATTATAAATAATTCACAAATTATTATAATTAATTTTTTAAGACCATTAAATTTATAATTGGTTGATATTTAAATTAAATAAATGAACAATGGGATGTTTTCTAGGACTAACAAAAATAAACTAGGAATTAAATATGAATGTTTCAGAATTTATCTTGATGGCTCTTAAAGCAATTCAGCGAGGTACGGTTGACCGAAAATCGTCTTTTCGACTTCCAGTACTCTCAACTTCAATAAATAATAAAGTTTTTCAAAGGATTGTTGTTGCACGAAATTTTAATGAGCATGATCGTTCATTATTGATTTTTACAGATCGTGAAAGCAGCAAATATTATCAGTTTCATCATAATAAAAACTGCTCGCTATTGTTTTGGGATCAAAAACAAAAGTTGCAGGTTCAAGTTGATGGGGAGGCGTCTATTATCGAGAATAAAAAAAATCATTGGAATAAATTAAATGATAAACAAAGAGATGACTACAAGATTATTCCATTTCCAGGTACAAAAATATCATCTGCCAAGGACTATAATTTTAATAGTCCCGATGATAGATTCGAAGTTATTAATATTAAGTTTAAACAAATGGATGTCCTTGAATTATCTTCAACCGGTCATAGTAGAGCTAAATGTATATTCACAAAAAATAATCGTGAAGAATTTTGGGTAGCGCCATGATAATTTCTATTTTAATGTGTGTTCATTAAACAAATATAAAGGTTTCACTTATGATATTAAAAAATATCTTAATCACTAAAAGTAAATACCTACTTATAATTTTATTATTTCCTATTCACTTAGTCGCAAAACCTTTCGTTTATGACTGTAAAGTTAAGCTAGAAAAAGGAATTGGAATTTATGAAGATACCTCATTATTTAATACTGACTGGTATAAGGAATCCTATGAGTACGATGATTTAAAAGAGTTACTAATCGAGATTCGTACAAATAAAATATATTTATGTACAAAAAATAATTGGATTATGACCTGTTATAATAAATTTAATGGTAAGACAAATAAGACAACTGATTTTATTGAAATGGGAAGAAAGGATCTAAGTTATAGAATGTATAGAGTGACTCAGTTCAGAGAGAATAATAAAAAAACGGGTGACTCATTTCAAATAAAAGGAAAATGTAAGGTAGTGTCTATTCCTAAATAAAAATTTTCTAAATTTCTTACCCTAAATAGTTACTAAAAAATCTAATAAGTAGGGTGCTTATTATAGTGAACTATGGTCTAATTTGTTTGTCGAAATCCAAATCATAATAATGAGTTAAATTATAGTGGAAAATAATATAGATGTAATTATTATTGGTGCAGGAATAGCTGGTATAACAACAGCCTATTACCTACAAGAAAACTTTCCCAATATAAAATATAAGATAATTGAGTCAAGAAATGATCTAGGGGGTACTTGGGACCAAATGAAGTTTCCTGGTGTGCGTGCAGATAATGATATGTATACCTATGGATTTAGTTTTAATCCTTGGCACGGACCAATAATTGGTAAAGGTCAGGATATTAAAAATTACATAAATGATACTGCAGAAAAATTCAATATCAAAGAGCATATATTATTTGATACTCAGGTCAAATCATCTTCATGGAGTGATAATCAATGGGTAACAAAAACTAATCGAAAAAATTTTACAAGCCAATATGCTATTTTTTGCACTGGATCACGTGATCGTAAGAATCCTCATTTGCCAAAGTTTAAAGGCCAAGACAAATATCAAGGAAAAATTGTACATACCCAAGCATGGGGAGATACAAACTATAAAGATAAAAGTGTAACTATTATTGGAAGCGGATGCACTGCTATTACTATGGCGCCGTCAATAATAAAAGAAGCGAAAAAAGTAACGTTAATACAGCGCAGCCCCGCATGGATTATAAACATTGATAGTCAAGAAAAATCATCTCGAGGCTACAAGACGTTTGAAGTCTTAAAAGATTATATTTCAAGTCGCTTTTTTAAGAAGTCACTTAGAAGAAAAATAATAGCTACTGATCCTTATTATAATGAAACAACTACTCCTTCATATGATTATTGGGACCAGCGCCCTGCTTCAAGTTTAGATCAAGATTATTTTAGAGCTGTGGAGTTAAGCAAAGTAACAATAGTGCGCGATGGAATTAGTAATTGGGAAAAAACTGGTGTTAAGTTAAAAAATGGCAAAGTTATTAGCAGCGATGTTACAGTTATGGCCACAGGCGGTAATGCACAATTATTAGGTGGTATTGATATTTTTGTTAACGATAAAAAAATAAATATCAATGATACTAGTTGGTATAGGGGAATGATGTTTAGTGGATTACCAAATCTTTTTGCTCATGCAGGTTACATTAATTTTAGTTGGACTGCTAGATGTGAAATTGTTAGTCAGCGTATTTGCAAAACAATGGATTATATGAAGAAAAAACAATTAACGAGTTGTACGCCAAAATATTTGGGTGAAAAATCAAAGCCATCAATACAGGCAAATTATGTATTACGAGCGATGGACCAATTTCCTAATAGAACCTACAAATTTTATCAAAATTACTTGGTAGAATATATGAGTTTTAAATGGGAAAAAATTAATGACGGTGCGGTAGATTTAAAATGATAATTAAAGGGATACATATATGAAACTTGAATCAATAGCACTGCATCATGGTTATGATCCAGATACAAATGACCAAAAATCAGCAACAACTCCAATTTATCAAACTTCTGGATTTACTATTGATGACACCCAGCACGGTGCAGATTTATTCGACCTTAAGGTCGAAGGAAATATTTATTCAAGGATAGGAAATCCTACTAACACAGTGCTCGAAAAAAGAGTGGCAGAAATGG
>CAZPCL010000077.1:0-5044 GCA_964585105.1 uncultured Methylobacillus sp. | reverse complement strand
TTAAGCAATATGCCGCAGAAGATGCAAATATTATAGTAGGAAATGTAATTGATGAATCTATCTCAAGTGGTATTAGAGTGACAATGGTGGCAACTGGATTATCAGCTGGTAAGACAGACTCCCCAGACCCAGTTAAGTTAACCTCTCAATATAAATATGATGACTTAGAAACGTCAAGCCAAGAATCTACCAAAGATGAAGTTGAAGATGAGGAGTTAAATGTATTTAGTAATAACTCGGACGAATTACTTAACCAATCAAATAATATTGGTGATGATAAATATGATATCCCAGCATACCTAAGAAAAAAATAAATGATACTCCAGCGTACAATTTCAAATTCAGTTAGTACAACAGGTGTAGGGCTTCATACAGGAGAAAAGGTAACTTTAAAGCTTCACCCAGCCGATGAAGATCAAGGGATAATTTTTACTAGGAGTGATAAAGAAAACCCAATACAAATTCAAGTATCTCCATTTATAATAACGGAAACCAAATTATGCACTACAATTGGATCTGATCAATTTAAAATTTCTACAGTTGAGCATATTATGTCTGCTCTTTCTGCTTCAGGAATTGATAATATTATAATAGATGTCAATGGATCAGAAATTCCTATAATGGATGGAAGCTCTATTGCATTTATCCATTTGATAAAATCTGCAATAATTAAAGAACAAAAAAAACCCAAAAAATTTGTAGTAATTAACCAATTAATTGAAGTTAAAGATGGTGATAAATTGGCTAAATTTGAGCCTTATAAAGGATTTATAATTGACTTTATGATTGATTTTCCTCATCCAGCTTTTAACGATGGGGACAGTCATGTATCAATAGACTTCTTTAAAGATTCATATATTAATGATATTAGTAGAGCACGTACATTTGGATTTATGCAGGAAGTTGAGTACCTAAGAACAAATGGTTTAGCAAGAGGTGGTTCACTTGATAATGCCATAGTACTTGATGAATATAGAATTCTTAATGAAGATGGATTAAGGTACTCGGATGAATTTGTAAGACATAAGATACTTGATGCAGTTGGCGACTTATATATGCTAGGCAGTCCAATTATAGGGAAATTTACAGCATATAAATCTGGACATGAACTAAATAATAAATTGCTGAGAGCGCTTGTAGAGAATCCGCAATCATGGTCATTAGAAAATTTAGATATAAATGATGTAGAGATGACCGAACTAGCAAAGAATTATTTATCAATGGCAAATGAATTTAATAATAAGAAGGCTGAAAAACTACAATGATTTTTATTCTCATACTTATTTTACTGTTAATTACCTTGGTCACACTTATTATGTTTTATGTGGTCACTAAAAATAAAAAATATGTATTTATTATTCGTTCAATTATGAATTACTCAATATATTTTGGTGTCTTCTTTGGTGTTATGTATTTACTTTTAAGAGTGGCTCATATTTAAGAAGATGAAAACAGTATCAATTCTTGGCGGGACAGGCTTTATTGGAACAGAACTAATTACTAATCTTTCGAAAAAAAATATTAATATTAATGTATTCACTCGAAATTATAATAAAGCAAATAAATTTAAAGAATTACCAAGAGTAAAAGTAATTGAGATAAATGAGTCAGTAGATATGTCTGTATTATTAAGAGAATCAGATGTTGTTATTAATTTGGTTGGAATTCTTCACGAAACAAAATCTCTAAAATTTTCTTCTGTCCATAAAAATTGGGTAAATAAAATTGCTAATGCTGTAAAGACTAATAATATTAGCCATTTTATTCATATAGGAGCTATGCAATCTATTAGAAATGCTCCAAGTAGCTACCTAAAATCTAAGTATCATGGAGAAGAAGAAATTAAAAGAATTCTTAAAAAAAAATCATGGACAATTTTAAGGCCCTCAATTGTATTTGGTAAGGAAGATATCTTTATTAACCTCTTTAGAAAAATGGTTGCCTACTTACCCATAATCTTCCTCGTATCTCCGTATGCTAAATTTCAACCCATTTATGTTAAAGATTTAGTGGATATAATTATTTTGAGTATTAATGATAAGAAATCATACGGAAAAACATATAACGTTGCAGGCCCCAAAGACTATAATTTTATTGAGATTATCAAATTAATAGCAACAGCTGATAAAAAGAAGGTTTTGATTGTTCCTTTAAATAGATTTTTTACTAATATGATGGTGGCCCTCATAGAACTTTTACCGTATAAAATCATTACTAGGGATAATTTAAAATCTATGCAGCTTGATAACATAACAGAAACTAATGATGCATATTTATTTAAATCAAAACTATTGTCACTTCCAATTTATCTTAATAAGTAGATAGGTAGATACAAAATGATGAAAATTTATTTAGTCGGCGGAGCAGTAAGAGATAAATTAATGGGTATTTTGAGTAAAGATAGAGATTATCTAGTGGTAGGGAGCACTCCGGAAGAAATGATTCAATTAGGTTATAAGCCTATTGGGAAAGATTTTCCTGTATTTTTACATCCAATATCTAAAGAAGAGTACGCACTTGCAAGAACAGAAAAAAAGGTAGGTAAGGGCTATCATGGCTTCGAATTTTTTACCTCTCCTGATGTAACGCTTGAAGAAGACCTATCAAGAAGAGACATTACTATAAATGCAATAGCCGAAGATGAAGATGGAAATATCTACGACCCATTTAATGGAGTAGATGACATCAAAAATAAAGTAATACGTCATGTGAGCGATGCTTTTAGTGAAGATCCCTTAAGAGTTTTAAGGGTAGCAAGATTTGCATCATTAGATTTTGAATTTAAGGTTCAAAAAGAAACATTAGCGTTAATGAAAAAAATGGTCAAAAGTGGAGAGCTAAAGACGTTATCGGTAGAGCGGGTAGTAGCTGAAGTGACAAAAGGGTTGGAAGGTGAGAATCCAGATATTATGATTCACTATCTCTGCGAATCTGGCGCTTTGAATGAAATTTTCCCAGGACTTAATTCACCTTTAGATTCTCCATCTTTAATTAAACAACAATCAAAAAACTTTGTTAGCTTAGGTCTAGCAATCAAAAAGAATTCCAGTTCATTGGCAACTGAATCAAAAATTATCATGTTGTTAATAGCCCCATATTTTTTTAAAGACTCAAGCAATATAAAAAATATTGATGAACAGGGCTCCTCAATAAAGCACCTAAAATTGTCTAATACAAATCAAAAAATTTTGAAAAGTTTGCTAGATGAAGAACAAAATCTTGGAGACTTTCTATTACTTAGACCAGAAGAAAAATTAGATTGTTTGTATCGATTTGATTTTTATAGGCGCCCAAATATAATCTTTGAAGTTTTAAATATACTTTCGGTATTTAGGACAACATTTCATCATTTAGATTTAAAACATTTTAAGGATATAAAGATCTTCCTTGATCTATTTTCCGAGGAGATAAGGCAATTAAAAAGTGGGGTAGATCTTTCAAACTCTGGAGAAGATATCAAAAAGTTGATATATCAAGAGAGACTTTCTCTACTTAAAAAGATTAGTAACTAAATAAATCTCTTAGTTTGGATATTTTCTTATCAATATATATAGGGTTATCCTCATTGCTTGTTAACCATATTGTAGATAATCCAAATTGTTTGGCAGTTTTAAGATTTTCTTTTACGTCATCTACGAAATAAGCCTCCTTAATATTGTATTTTTTTATGAATAATTTCATAGAGTCTTTGTTTGGTTTTGGCTTAAAATTAGAATCCTCGATAGTAAAAATTTCATCAAAATAGTCTTCAATCTCACATATCTTCAAAACATGATTGGTATAATTCTTCGGAGCATTTGTATAAATAATTCTTTTACCATCAGCGAGCGTTAATGCCTCCTTTAAGTTAGGCATAGGAATAACAAGATCCTTAAAATTAGTAATGGTGTGAGTCTTATCTAGAAAATCAATCGGGTCTATATTATAATTTTCTATTAAGCCTTGAAGTGTAGCTCCATATTCATCCCAATATTGCGTTCTTACTTTATTTGCTTCTTCAATACTAATTTTTAGGGTTGAGCTAATATATTGATTCATTTTATCGTTTACAATTGGAAAAATTTTTGTCTGCGCATCATGCAGCGTATTATCTAAGTCAAAAATCCAGACAGGCTTCAATTTAATTTGCTTTTATTAGCGTACCCACGCCTTGATCGGTTAAAATTTCAAGCAGCAATGCGTGCTCAACCCTACCATCGATTATATGAACACTATTAACGTTATTTTCTGCAGCTGTGAGGGCAGCTTGAATTTTAGGTAACATTCCGCCTGACAATACTTCTGTTTTTATAAGAATTTCGATTTCTTTTGGAATTAATCCGGTTATAAGATTATTATCTTTGTCTAAAACGCCTTTAGTATTTGTCATAAGTACTAATTTTTCAGCTTTAATTACTTCTGCAAGCTTCCCAGCAACTAAATCTGCATTAATGTTATACATTTTATTATCTTCCCCAAAGCCAATTGGTGCTATTACAGGGATAATGCCATGATCGATAAGATCTTTCATGAACAATGGCTCAATACCTTCTATCTCTCCAACGTGACCAAGGTCTATTTTTTTATTTTTATTACTTACTACTAATTTTTTTGCTCTTATGAATCTTAATGCCTCTTCTTGAGAAGGACTATTTGCCTTACCACCAATAGTTTTTATTAAATTTACAATTTCTTTACTGATTGACTTTAAAACATCATGGACTACCGACATTGTTTGTTCATCCGTTATTCTCATCCCATTATAAAACTCTCCTTTCTTACCTATCTTATCTAGATTTTCATTTATTTGGGGACCTCCGCCGTGAACGATTACTGGGTTCATACCAACCAGCTTAAGTAATACAACATCCTTAGCAAATGAGTGTTTTAGATTCTCATCTATCATGGCATTTCCACCATATTTGATGACAATAGTTTTGCCGGAAAATTTTTTTATATAAGGCAGTGCTTCGCTTAAAATTTTTGCTTTTTCATTTGGTGTCATTTTTTAGACCACATCATAATCATTTCCAATTTTTTATAGCTTTTTCGTAAAAAATTTGGA
>CAZPCL010000076.1:0-5169 GCA_964585105.1 uncultured Methylobacillus sp. | reverse complement strand
ACCCTGAAAGTCCATTTGTTACATCTGGAATAAGGCTTGGAACACCAGCAATAACCACTAGAGGTTTTAAGGAAAAAGAAGCTTCTCTAGTTGGCGGCTTCATTGCTGATGTTTTAGATAGTCCTGATGATGAAAGTGTAATCAAGAAAGTCAAAAAAAATGTAAATGAGCTAACTAAGAAATTCCCAGTTTATGGCGAATAGAATTATATGAAATGTCTTTTTTGTAGAGATGATGACACCCAAGTAGTTGACTCTCGAGTTAATGACGAAGGAAGGACAATACGCCGCCGTCGCGAGTGTAAATCCTGTCAAAAAAGATTTACTACTTATGAACATGCAGAATTAACCTTACCTCATGTGATAAAGCAAGATGGAAAAAGAGAAGAGTTCAGTCGAGAAAAATTACTACATTCTTTAACGCGGGCACTTCACAAAAGACCTGTGCCAGTCGAGTATGTTGATAAAGCAGTCGAAGATATTTTATCAAAATTGTTAGCAAAAGGTGAAAGGGAAATAAACTCTAGAGATTTGGGAGAGAGTGTTATGTATGAATTAAAAAAGTTAGATAAAGTTGCTTATATTAGATTTGCATCTGTCTATAGAAGTTTCTCAGATGTTGAAGACTTTAGTGATGCTATTAAAGATTTAGATTAAGCAGTTGAGTGATAAAGTAAATTTCAAATTTATGAGTCAGGCTTTAGCGCTTGCTAAAAAAAGCCAAGGCCAACCTCGTCCAAACCCATCTGTAGGAGCATTAATTGTTAAGGAGGGAACAGTAGTCGGAAGAGGCTTCCATTCAGTTTATGGTGAAGATCATGCAGAAGTGCTTGCGCTTCAAGAAGCTGGACCTTTGAGTAAGGGAGCTGATTTATACATCACACTTGAGCCATGTAATCATCAAGGAAAAACTCCCCCCTGCACTGAAAGCATAATTTCAGCAGGTATAACTAATGTATTTATAGCAATGAAAGATCCTAACCCTTTAGTAAACGGATCAGGTACCAACTACCTTAAAAGAAATGGAATAAATGTTACCTCAGGAATAATGGAGGAAGACGCTAAAAAGATTAATAGAGGATTTATTAATAGAATGATAAATTCTAAGCCATATGTTAGATCTAAAATTGCTATGTCATTTGATGGAAAAACAAGTTTGTTCGATGGTCAAAGCCAATGGATAACTTGTGAAGCCTCCAGAGCGGATGTACAGAAATGGAGGTCAAAATCTTGTGCAATTTTAACTGGAAGAGGCACAATCAACAGCGATAACCCAAGATTATCTGTTAGAAAGATTTCTTCGCAAAAGCAACCATTAAGAATTATTCTTGATAGCCATCTTAATGTTAAAGAGAGTTCAGGAATTTTACAGCAAGATAATGTAATAGTTGTTTACGGAGATGACTTAAATTTAAATCTACAAAAGTTAAAAAATACTAGAGCAATGTTTGTAAAAATGCCATTATTGAACAATAGAATCGACCTTGATAAATTATTAAGTTATTTGAACACTCTAGAGATTAATGAATTATTAGTTGAGGCGGGACCAGATCTAAATGGCGAATTATTAAGGTTAGGACTTATAGATGAATTTATCACGTACACCTCGCCATACATTATGGGTGGAGATGCTAATGGCTTGTTTAATTCCCCAATCTTAAAAAGCATGAAGGATAAAATAAAGCTTTCAATTTGTGACTTTAGGAATATTGGAGAGGATATTAGAATTCAAGCTATAGTAAGTAAGCACCATGTGGATTGATTCACACTGTCATCTTGATAATTCGCTCTTGTGTCAAAATTCTGAAGAGATTATTAATGCATACCTAGCAGAAGGCGTTGATCATGTAATCATTCCTGCTGTGAGTAAATATAATTTTGATAAGGTTATCAATATAGCCAATATGTATAAGCATTGCTCATATGCGCTGGGTTATCACCCAATGTATTTAGATGAATCTGAAGATGCTGATCTAAAATTATTAGAGAATTATTTATCAGAGAACAATTCAGTAGCTGTTGGTGAGATTGGTATTGACTTGTTTCATAAAAAAGATAACTACCTTTACCAGGAAGATATTTTTATTGCACAATTAAAAATAGCAAAAAAATTAGATTTACCCGTAATTATTCATGCTCGAGGAGCTATCGACTTAATTTTAAAGAATCTAAGAAAAGTAAAAGTAACAGGAGGGATTGTCCATGCATTTAATGGAAGCTTTCAGCAAGCCCATCAATTAATTGAGTTAGGCTTTAAGTTAGGTTTTGGAGGGGCTATGACATATGATAGAGCGACACATATACAAAAACTTGCAAAAGACCTTCCCATAGAGTCCATTGTATTAGAAACTGATTCTCCAGATATGCCTCCAGCATGGTTAAGTAATCAAGAACACAATCAACCGAAAGAGCTGGGTAAAATTGCTGAGTTTTTTTGTTGCTTAAGAGGTTTAGAACCTTCAAAAACAGCTGATATTATAAGGATTAATACTATAGAGGCAATACCTAAACTAAGGGAGTTATGCACATGACTTCAACGGTTACTTTAAGTATTTTAAAAAAAATGAGTATTCTCAATGACATACAGTAACTTATTGATTTAAAAGAAATTTTTTTACGATTAAAAATTAAGCGTTTAAAAAAAAACCTTTAAAATTCATAGGTTGCATTTTTAAACAACATTAATTCACAATGTTATCCACAGATATTGTGGACGTAATATTAACTAAATTATGGAGGTTGAGATCTATGTTGGTAGAGGGAAAGCATTTTAGGACTATTTGGCCAAATAAAGCTCTCACAGGCGTTACAATTATCGATCAAACATACCTTCCATTTAAATTTAAATTAAAGGACCTGACGAGCTTGGATGAGGTTGTAGAGGCTATTAAATCTATGAGGGTTCGAGGTGCACCTTTAATAGGTATTACAGCTGCATATGGTTTAGCAATTGCACTAACAGAAAATCCAACCGATGAATCACTAATAGAAGCAAAAAGAAAATTAATAGGGTCTAGACCAACAGCGGTTAATTTATGTTGGGCAGTTAAACTTTTATGCGACAAAATAGAAATAGAGCCAAAAGATAATAGAATTTCAATGGTTTGGATGCTAGCTAACAAGCTTGCAGATGAGGATATAAAAACAAATATAAGTATAGGTAAGTATGGGTTTGAATTAATCGATAAAATAAAAAAACCTCGAATTAATATTTTGACTCATTGCAATGCTGGATGGCTCGCAACAATTGATCATGGCACAGCATTAAGTCCAATTTATAAGGCTTTTGAAAAAGGGCTAGATATTCATGTTTGGGTTGATGAGACTAGACCTAGAAATCAAGGTATGAATTTGACTGCTTGGGAGTTGGCGCAAGAAAATATACCACATACAGTTATTACTGATAATGCTGGTGGTTTATTGATGCAAAGAGGTGAAGTTGATATGGTAATTGTTGGAGCAGATCGAGTATCTATTGATGGTGATGTTTGCAATAAAATTGGTACTTATTTAAAGGCTTTAGCTGCTAAGACACACAACATACCTTTTTACGTTGCCGCACCAATAAGCACGATAGATTCAAGTTACCATGACGAGAATAATTTATTTGATATTGAGTGTAGAGATGAAGATGAAATTTTAAAAATTAAGGGTATGGATGCCTCAAATAATCTTACTGAAGTTAGGATAGGTTATTCTTCAGCTTACAATCCTGCTTTTGATATTACGCCATCAAAGTACGTTAGTAAGATAATCTGTGAAAAAGGTATTTATAATTCAATTGATATTGGGAAGACTTTTAAATGAGTAAGAAAACCAAATTAACAGCTCTTATTGAAACTAGTTTACAACTTCAGGAGAAAGGTTTAAATCATGGAGCAACAGGTAACTGTAGCTACCGTGATGGTGATACATACTTAATAACCCCAAGTGGTGTTGAGATACAAAATTTGTCAGAAGATAAAATTGTTAGGATGGACTTTGAAGGGAATGTTGTTGAGTCTGTATCAAATTTAAAGCCATCAAGTGAATGGCGTTTTCATCAGGATATTATGTCCAAAAGACAAGAGGTGGGAGCAGTAATTCATACTCATTCTATCTTCGCAAGTACTGTTAGTTTGTTTAATAGGGAATTACCTCCATTTCATTATATGATTGCTATTGCAGGAGGCAGCTCAGTTAGATGTGCACCCTATGCCATGTTCGGAACACAAGAATTATCAGATAATATTACTAACGCATTAATAGGTAGAAAAGCATGTCTAATTGCTAATCATGGATTAGTCTCTATTGGAGCTAATTTAGTTGAAGCTTTACAAATCGCTGAAGAGATAGAGCATTTATGCCAGCTATATATTGAAGCAAAAAAGCTTGGAGAGCCTAATTTGTTAAATCAAAAACAGATGTTAGAGGTAATTGAACGATTTCAAACTTATGGCCCATCGATAAAAGATTAAACTATTCATTGTGGGACCATACTGTTTAAAGTAAAATAATATCCCGTCAGCAATACTTTTAAGATGGCTATCAAATGACCAAATATGTTTTTGTTACAGGCGGTGTAGTTTCTTCCTTAGGGAAGGGCATTGCTGCAGCAAGTTTAGGCGCTATTCTAGAGTCTAGAAATCTAAAAGTAACCATGTTAAAGCTCGACCCATATATCAATGTAGACCCAGGAACAATGAGCCCATTCCAGCATGGAGAAGTTTTTGTCACGGAAGATGGGGCAGAAACAGATTTAGACTTAGGTCATTACGAAAGATTTATTTCTTCAAAAATGACAAAGAATAATAATTTTACCACTGGACAGATTTACGACACTGTCATTAAAAAAGAGCGTCGAGGGGAATATTTAGGTAAAACCGTGCAGGTAATTCCTCATATTACAGATCAAATTAAGGTACATATCCGTGAAGGTGCAAAAAAAGCAGATATAGCAATTGTAGAGGTTGGTGGAACTGTTGGTGACATTGAGTCACTCCCCTTCTTAGAAGCTATTCGTCAGATGGGCTTTGAGGGTGGAAGCGAAAATGCATGTTATATTCACCTTACACTCCTCCCATGGATGGCAGCAGCAGGAGAGCTTAAAACAAAACCTACGCAACATTCTGTTAAAGAGCTTAGACAAATTGGTATTCAGCCAGACATTCTTATTTGTAGATCAGAGCGG
>CAZPCL010000075.1:0-5171 GCA_964585105.1 uncultured Methylobacillus sp. | reverse complement strand
GTTTGGATTACAGAATACTATACTGGAACTCAATTTAAGCCAGTTCAACATATTGCAAAAGCATCGGAAACTGGTCATGCGACTAATATTATTGCTGGGATTGGAATTTCAATGAAATCTACTGCCATCCCTGTGCTTTCAGTTTGTTTGGCAATTTATACAGCTTATGATTTTGCTGGCCTCTATGGAATTGCTATTGCAGCAACTGCGATGTTAAGTATGGCAGGTATTGTTGTAGCTTTAGATGCATATGGTCCTATTACAGATAATGCTGGTGGCATTGCTGAAATGGCCGGTATGCCTCAAAGTGTTAGAAATATTACTGACCCATTAGACGCTGTTGGCAACACAACAAAAGCAGTCACCAAAGGTTATGCTATTGGTTCTGCTGGGTTGGCATCGTTGGTATTATTTGCTGATTACACACACAAATTAGATGCTGCTGGCATTGGAACAAATTTTGATTTAAGTAACCCAAATGTCATTATTGGTTTAATCATTGGTGGCTTAATACCTTACTTATTTGCTGCTATGGCAATGGAAGCCGTAGGGAGAGCAGCTACCGCTGTAGTTGAAGAAGTAAGGCGTCAATTTAAAACTATTAAAGGAATTATGACAGGTAAAGGGAAGCCAGATTATGCCAAGGCAGTAGATTTGCTTACAACTTCAGCAATAAAAGAAATGGTGGTTCCATCGCTTCTTCCTGTAGTCGTTCCTGTATTAGTAGGTCTGTCTCCTCTTGGTGCACAAGGTCTTGGTGGTATGTTAATGGGAACAATTATAACGGGCCTATTTGTTGCAATCTCAATGTGTACCGGAGGTGGTGCTTGGGATAATGCTAAAAAACATATTGAAGATGGTAACCATGGTGGTAAGGGTTCTGAAGCTCATAAAGCGTCTGTAACTGGAGATACTGTAGGAGATCCTTATAAAGATACAGCTGGTCCTGCAATTAATCCACTAATTAAAATTATAAATATAGTAGCATTATTAATTGTGCCTCTTCTAAGTTAATTTAGTTATTAAGCTTTTAAAAAAACCTGCCATATGGCAGGTTTTTTTATGAGTTAATCTTTTTACCAGTTAATTTAAAAAAAGCTTCTTGATATTTTTCACTCGTTTTTTGAATTATATTATCAGGTAAAACTGGTGGAGTTGATGCCTTATTCCAATTAATTAACTCAAGCCAATCTCTAATAAATTGTTTATCAAAACTTGGTGGTGAAATTCCTAGCTTGTAAGACTCTTTAGGCCAAAACCTTGATGAATCAGGAGTAAGAATTTCATCCATAATATGAATTACCCCTAAACTATCTATTCCAAATTCAAATTTAGTATCTGCAATAATTATTCCTTTATTATATGCAAACTCATAAGATTTTTTATATAAATCCAAGCTTATCGAGCTTAACTGTTTTGTTAATTCACTCCCAATTAAATTTTCACAATTTTTTAGTGATATATTTTCATCTTGGTTACCAATTTCTGCTTTGCTAGAGGGGGTAAAAATAGGGTTAGGAAGTTCTTCAGCCAACCTAAGCCCTGAAGGTAAATCAATTCCACAAATTGATTTACTTAATTCATATTCTCTCCAACCGCTTCCAATAATATAACCACGAACAATAACTTCAATTGGAATGGGTCTTAATTTTTTTGCAACAATAGACCGATTGACTACCTGATCTGATTCATTTTTATTTATAAAATCAAGTGGATTTTTATATGTTAAGTGGTTTGGCACCACGTATTTAAACTTTTCAAACCAAAAATTAGCCATTTTAGTTAGGACTTCACCTTTAAAAGGAATGGGTTCATTCATAATTACATCAAACGCAGATAAACGATCAGTTGTTATAATCAATATATTTTCATCATCTATGTCATAAATATCTCTTACCTTACCTTGATTTAATAGCTTAAGACTTGAGAGATTTGTTTGAGTTACTATAGTCATTTTTTAGCTCTTTTTTCTAATATTTCTACTGCAGGTAGTATCTTCCCTTCAACAAACTCTAAAAAAGCACCACCGGCTGTCGATATATATGAAATATTTTTTTTCATTTGGAAAGCTTCGATTGCTGCAATAGTATCTCCCCCACCAGCTAATGAGAAAGCGGATGAATTTGCAACTGCATGAGCTAATAATTCAGTGCCTTTTGAAAATTGTTTAAATTCAAATACACCAATTGGCCCATTCCATAAAATAGTCTTAGCTATTTTAATTTTTTCAGCTATTGCATTCATTGAGACTATTCCAAGATCAAAAATCATATCATCAGATTCGACATCATTTATATGTTTAATCACTGCCAGCTCATTTTCTTCAAATTTTTTACCACAAATAACATCAGTAACAATTGGTAGTGATGCACCTCGGCTCTCTAGCTTTCTAATTATTTTTTTTGCTGATGGGATAAAGTCTTCTTCATATAAAGACTTACCTATATTAAAGCCTTGAGCTTTTAAAAAAGTATTCGCAATGCCTCCACCTAAAATCAATTGATCAACTCGATCAGATAAAGTATTCAGAATATTAAGTTTTGTAGAAACTTTACTTCCTCCCACTATAGCAACCATAGGAAGTTTAGGCTCTAAAACAACTTTATTAAGAGCTTCTAACTCCGCCAAAAAAAGTTTTCCTGCACAAACTTCATTACAGTATTCTGCTACTCCATATGTGGATGCTTGCTTCCTATGTGCCGTTCCAAAAGCATCCATTACAAAAATATCAGCTAGAGCTGCGTATTGTTTGGATAAAGTTGGGTCATTAGCGCTTTCTCCAACATTAAACCTGCAGTTTTCAAGCACTACTAGGCTTCCAGAATCTAGATTAAATGGCTCTAAAGTCCAGTTCTTAATTAGTGGCACAGTTTGATTTAAATATTTACTTAGGTTTTTCGCAACTGGCTCAAGTGAATTAACATTTGAAAAAATTCCTTCATCTGGTCTGCCTAAATGTGAAGTAACCATAACCTTTGCACCTTCTTTTAAAGCATACAAGATGGTTGGTAGTGAGGCTTGAATTCTATTTTCTGAAGATATTATTCCCTTTTTAATGGGAACATTTAGGTCAGCTCTTATTAGAACCTTTTTGTCTTTTAAATCAAAATCACTTATGCGATTCATATGCAAGGTAAATTATCTTGCATTCATCATAGCAACGGCTGTATCTAGCATACGACAGCTAAATCCCCATTCATTATCATACCAAGCGAAAACTTTGACTAAATTTCCACCTGCGCTTACTTTTGTGAGAGTTGAGTCAAAATAGCTCGATGCTGATGTGTGATTAAAATCTACAGATACTAGTGGTTCTTCATTAAAAACCAAAATATCTTTAAGGGGTCCTTGTGAAGCTTCCTGCATTATTTTATTCACTTTTTCTTTCGAGGTTTTCTTGGAGGGGATAAATGTAAGATCGACCAATGAAACATTAGTTGTTGGAACACGAATCGCAATTCCCTCCAATTTCCCCATAAGTTCAGGGATTACTAACCCTATTGATGAAGCAGCACCAGTTTTAGATGGGACCATTGAAGCAGCTGCAGATCTCGCACGTCTTATATCAACGTGCATATTATCTAATAATGCTTGATCATTTGTGTATGAATGGATAGTGTTCATCAGTCCTGACTCAATTCCAATGTGATCGTGAATAACTTTGGCAATTGGCGCAAGTCCGTTGGTAGTGCAGGATGCATTTGAAACTACTAAGTCTCCAGACTTTAAAAGTTTATCATTAACACCGTAAACAATCGTAGCATCGACATCTTTTTCACCTGGGGCTGAAATTAACACTTTTTTAGCACCCTGTTCTATATGAAAATAACTAGATGATTTTCCCCTAAAAGCGCCAGTACATTCTAAAACTACATCAACTTTATATTCCTTCCATTTAAGCTCTTCGGGATTTCTAGTATTAAAATATTTAATTTTATCGCCATTGATTATAAAATTATCCTCATCAGTTTCAACGTTTCCTTCGAATCGACCATGAGCAGTATCATATCTTAAAAGGTGTGCATGGCTTTTAATATCGCCTCGACTACAATTAATAGCCACTACCTTGACGTCTGTTCTTTTCGATTCGTATATCGCTCTCAACACCAACCTACCGATTCTTCCAAATCCAGATATAGCAATATTTATAGTCATCAAAACTCCCTACAAGGAATTAAGGCACCTAAAAAGATGCCTTAATTAAATTATTAAAATACTTTAGTAATCAATCATTAGTACTCATAAAATGGCTTAACCCTAAACTAATAAAATCTTATTAAAAATTCTAAATAATTGAATTGACTGTTTTAATAACATTCTCAACAGTAAATCCAAAATGTTTAAACAGATCGGCACCGGGCGCAGACTCACCGTAAGTGTTAATTCCTACAGATGCACCATCTAAACCAACATATTTTTTCCAAAAATCTGTAACTCCAGCTTCAATTGAAACTCTTTTTACACCTGGTGTAAGAACACTCTCTTGATATTTTTCCTCTTGCCGATCAAAAGCGTGTGTACATGGCATTGAAACAACTCGAGCATTCACTCCAGAATCTTTAAGAGCTGCTTGTGAATCCATAGCCAGTCCTACCTCAGAGCCTGTAGCAATTATTATAACGTCAGCCTTACCATCAGAGTCCGACAAAACATATCCCCCTTTTCTAATGTCTAATATTTGTGAGTCTGTTCTGGGAATAAAACTAGTTCCTTGACGACTTAATACTAAACTTGTTGGATTTTCGAGGTTTTCGACAGCTGCTACCCAAGCAGTTGAAACTTCTGTTGAATCACATGGACGCCATACTTCCATTCTTGGAATATATCGTAAGCTTGATGTTGTTTCTATTGGTTGATGAGTTGGGCCATCTTCTCCTTGACCAATTGAATCATGCGTTAAAACATAAACAACCCTTTGTTTCATTAATGCAGCCATTCTCATACCATTTCGCATGTAGTCAGTGAACATATGGAAAGTACCTCCAAAAGGTAAAATACCTCCATGAAGAGCCATTCCATTCATAATAGCTGCCATACCAAATTCTCGGACGCCATATGAAATATAGTTTCCTGGTTTTTTCCCGCTAACATGTTCAAAACTTGGACAACTAGTTAAATTTGAGCCTGTTAAGTCTGCTGAACCACCAACAAATTCTGGTAAAAACTCTGCC
>CAZPCL010000074.1:0-5351 GCA_964585105.1 uncultured Methylobacillus sp. | reverse complement strand
TTAGGTGACGTTTCATTTGCATTACAAAGTATTATTTTACAAGCTAAAGATAAAGAAATAAATGGGGATGTGGATGGTGCTTTAAAATTATTAGTAAAAGCATTAGATAAGAATCCAAATAATATTCAAATCAATATTGAAATCGCTAATCTTTATGCAATAAATGGTAATTTTCATAAGGCTATTGGTTTTTTTAGAAAACTACTCTTACTCAAAAAAAACGATGAAAGTGTAAAGGAAGCGTTGTCTTTTTGCCTATCGAAAGTTGGAAACAACTATCAAATAAATAGGAAATATGAAGAAGCTAAAAAAATCTTTGAAGAAGTTCTTTCGTATTTCCCTTACAATTCAGATTATCTATTTAACTATGGTAATGCTTTATTTGGTCTAAATCAGTTCACTAATGCGAGTTATGCATATCAAAATTCAATAAAAAATAATTTATCAGCTCCAGACCCTGATACATATATTAATTTAGGAAATGCGTTACGTAACTTAGATAAAAATGAGGAGGCAATCAAATACTACAAGAAAGCATTAGAAATAAATCCAAAATTAATACATGCACAAGTTGAGCTGGCACATTTAATGCAATACATATGTGAATGGGAAGGCATTGAATCCCTATTCGCTGATATTAAAGAACATATAGATAATAAACTTAATGGTAAAATATCTCCCTTCACAGTCTTATCAATGCCAAATTTGAATAACAAAGAATACTTAACGGTTGCGACAACTTGGTCTGAACAATCCAAAATTAACGAAATGCAATTAATATCAGCGCCATTAAAAGATAAGCTTACTATTGGTTATCTATCTGCTGATTTTAGAAAACACCCTCTTTATTATTTAATAATTGATATATTAAAAAATCATGACAAAAATAAGTTTAATATTAAGTTATTTTATTCAGGTCCATATGAAGAATCAAATGAGTATAAAGAATTTATAAAATTAAAATATCCATTTATTAATTTATCAGCTGAAAGTGACGCACGGGGCGCTCAAATAATTAGAGATGAAAAAGTAGATATTTTAGTAGATTTATCAGGGTTTACTAAAAATAGTCGGTCGATGATAGCCGCATACAAGCCAGCTCGCTTCCATATAAACTGGTTAGGCTTTCCAGGATCTATGGGATTTCACCATGGAAAATCATTATTTGATTTTATTTTATCAGATGAATATATTATTCCTCCTGATACAGCAAATGACTTCGCTGAAAAAGTTTTATATCTACCTCATTGTTATCAACCTAATATTGAGAATAGGCCTTCACTAACAACTAAAACAAAGAAAGATTATGGATTTAGTGAGGCAACTTTTATTTATGCATCATTTGGACAATCGATAAAAATCACAAAAAATCAGTTTAACTTATGGATAGATCTTCTTAAAAAAAGTCCTAAAGCTTACCTTTGGTTGTTAGAGGCTAATAAATCCTGTAAGGATAATTTATTGTTGCATGCCACGCAAAGGGGTATCGATAAAAAGAGAATTCAATTTGCCCCAAAAGTTTCTATTGAGGAACATATTAATCGTCATCAAATTATTGATTTATTTTTAGATACATTTCCATATAATGCTCATACATCTACATCTGACGCAATATGGGCTAATTGTCCCGTTCTAACATTATCAGGACAGACATTTGCAAGTAGAGTTGCTGGAAGTATCTTAAGGGAAATCAATTGTAAAGAGTTAATTACGTACAACGAAGATGAATATTTTAATAAAGCTATAGAGTTATATAAAAATCCTCAGATTCTCACAAGAGTAAAACATAAAATTATGCTAGGGAAAATAAATTCTATTATCTTTAAGCCCAATATCTTTACTAATAATTTAGAAAAAATTTATAGTGGGCTATTTACGAGTTGAAATTAATACTCCTAAAATAATAAATAAACCGCCAATAAAATCTTTAAATTGTAAAGATTCGTTAGCTAATATATAGCCAGATATACCCACAATAACTATTTCAAATAAAAATATTGGACTAGCTCTAACTGCTTCTACAAGAGTGAGCCCGATCTGCATAACCATTGTCACAACTAACAAAATAAATCCTAATACAACTAAAATAGAAATTAATTTTATATCGAAAGCTGGGAAACCAACTTCTGTAGGAAATATGAAGCTTGATAACAATGCAATTATAATGACACCAAGCCAAATAGAATATGACTTATCCTTGATAGTTAAACCATCAAATCGCCGAGCTAAAACATTAGTAAAAGCAAACCCAAGGCCGCCAATAATTGCATAAACATCACTTATGTTTATACTTAGAATTGAAAAGTCTTTTTGCCAAAGAACGACAAAAGCTCCAAATAAAGCTAATAAGGCGGCTATTACATTCTTTAGGTACAGCCTTTCTTTTAAAAAGATAAATGAAAGTGGAATTGTCCAAACTGGGGAAAGAAAAAATAAAAGCATCACCCTTACTAATTCACCATTAATGACTGCTAACACATAAGCAATATTAGTAATGCCACCGAATAGTGCATAAACCCAAAAATCTATACTCTTTAAACTTGAAAATGTTTTAGGTCTGTAAATAAATAAACTTAGAAGCAAGGTCACAGAAAAGCTTAACAGGCTTGAATAAACTCCTGTAATTCCATTATCAGAAAGTATTCTGTATGGATACCAAATCAAACCCCATACTATCGTTCCAAAGAGTAAGCAAAGAATTCCTTTGTATGAATTTAATTTAGTAAAAATTCTTCTACCTTACTTTTAACTTTAAGATTTAAATCATGACTGTATGGTTCGAATATATCTAAATTTTCCATTTTCCTCATCCAGGTTATTTGTCTTTTTGCTAGCTGCCTCGTTGCAAAAATAATCTTATCTTTTAAGTCGCTTTTAGAAATTTTATCTTTTAAGTAATGATAAGCTTGTCTATATCCAACCGCTCTAATTGATGAGTATGATTCATCTATACTCGGGTACATTCTTAAAATATTCTCAACCTCCTCTATCAAGCCATTTTTAAGCATAAACGTTGCCCTTTCCTCAATGACATTATGTAACCGATCTCTCGTAGTTGGGAAAAGAGCTATTTTTAAAATATTGCAAGACGCCTCTGGTTTTATTTGATTCGTATAAAATACTGATAAGGGTTTACCGGAGATATAATAAACCTCTAAAGCTCTTTGAATTCTTTGTGAGTCATTACAATTAATTTTTCCAGCTGATACTGGATCAATGTTTTTTAGCTTTTTAAATAAATATTTAATTCCGAATTCATTTAACTCATCATTTACAATTTTTTTAGTTTCTAGTGTCGAAATAGGCAAACTATCTAATGGTCTTTCGATAGCATTAAAATACATCATCGTCCCACCACAAAGAACAGGGACTTTCCCTATTTCAGAAGATTTTTCTATAATAATATCAACATCTTTTTTAAAATCGCCTACTGAATATGACTCAATAGGGTTTCTAATATCAATTAAATGGTGCGGAGTATCTATCAATTCTTCCTTGTTGGGTTTTGCAGTACCAATGTCCATAAATTTATATATTTGAGCCGAATCAACACTAATTATGTCAATTGGAAATATTTTATTAAGGCATTTAATAAGTTCTGTTTTACCAGTTGCAGTTGGCCCTAATAAAAAAATTCTTTTATCTTTAATTACCATTCTTGATATTCTGTATAAAAAGCAACCTCTGTGGAATTATTTTTCACGTACTTCTTAATGCCCTTAAGAATTCCTCGAGATAATTTTTGTTGAAAAACTGCAGAACTTAGATTTTTTTCCTCTTTTCTATTACTAATGAATGCAGTTTCTATAAGGATTGAAGGTATATCAGGCGCCTTTAGAACAGCAAATCCCGCCTGTTCAACATATCTCTTATGTAGCTTGTTTACCATTTTTATTTCTTTTAAAACATGGTTGCCGAGTTTCAAGCTATCGTTAATAGTTGCTGCTTGAGATAAATCTAGCAAAGTTCTAGCAAGCATTGGCTCTTTATCATCAATACTAACGCCTCCTATTAAATCAGCTTCATTTTCATTATTAGCTAAAAACTTAGCGAAAGCACTGGTTGCCCCCTTTTCTGAAAGAGCAAATACAGAAGAACCTCTAACCGCCCTTTTTTTAAATGCATCAGCATGAATGGATATAAAAATATCCGCTTTTATTTTTCTAGCCATGGAAACTCTCTTCCCAAGTGGAATATAGTAATCGCCTGACCTAATTAATACAGCCTTCATATGTGGCTCTTTATCAATAAGGTTTTTAAGTTTTTTTGCAATTTGAAGGTTTACAACTTTTTCTTTGGTACCTTTCGCTCCTATAGCACCAGGATCTTCACCTCCATGACCAGCATCAATAGCAATGATAGTAGTTTGACGCTTTATGTCTGGAATTATTCTTTTTGAAGGTTTTGGGAGAATGTTCCTCTGCTCAAGCTGTTTAAGGAGATTTGCAATACTATCTTGTTCTTTAGGGTATACATCAATAACTAGCCTGTGCTTATACTTCTTAACTGGCTTCAAAGAAAATATCTTTACACTAGCTGATGATTTAAGGTCAATAACTAATCTGGTTACTTTTGGATTAAATTGTGCAACTCGAATATTCTTAATGCTTGGATCTAGATTATTAACTTTAAAAGATAATTGCTTAAGAGAGTCATTTATTTGAATATCCTTTAAATCAATTACGATTCTTTCGGGATTTTGAAGCATCATTTGATCATTAGAAATTGCCATTGATGATTCAATTGTTACCCTTGTATAGTCAGGAGCTGTCCAGACTCTAGTCGCATCAACTACATTTTCAGCGTAAATAACTATGCTAAATAATAATAAAAAATTAAAAAATATTAATTTTGTGAATGAAGCTGTTCTAAACATTTATTTCCCTTTTTAGTAAAACTTATTATATTTGCAATTCGTCCATCATTCTCATAAAGTAATTCAATTTCTAAATCTGGTTTCGGTAGAATTTCAGTTGCTATTTCAGGCCATTCAATAAGCGTAACGTCACAATTATTAATATTGTCCTGAAAGCCTGAAGAAAACCATTCACTAGAACTTGTAAACCTGTAAAGATCAAAATGATTTAAACTTAATTCATTGAATTCGTATTGTTCAATTAAACTATAAGTTGGACTTTTGACTGCGCCATTATAACCAAGAGCTAAAATTATTCCTCTAACGAGCGTTGTTTTTCCAGCGCCAAGCTCACCTTTTAGAAAAATTAATAAACCTTTAGTTAGGCAAGAAGAGATATCTTTACCCAACATTAAGGTATCTTTTTCATTAATAAGTGAAATTTTTAATTCATTCGTCATTGTTTTAGTTTATTATTTTTTCTTATGAATGATAA
>CAZPCL010000073.1:0-5365 GCA_964585105.1 uncultured Methylobacillus sp. | reverse complement strand
TGAAATTAATGAATAAAAATTTGATGCCTACTTATAACAGACTTCCTATCTCTTTTGAGAAAGGCAAAGGGGTGTGGGTGTTTGATAAGAACAAAGTTAAGTATTTAGATGGTTTATCTGGAATCGCAGTGAATACCCTGGGGCATAATCACCCAGGCCTAGTTAAGGCCATATCTAATCAAGCTAAAAAATTAATACATATTTCAAATTACTATCATATTGAAGAGCAATCAGTGCTTGCCAATAAACTGGTAAAGCTTTCGAAACTTTCCTCAGTATTTTTCTGTAATTCTGGTTGTGAGGCAAATGAAGCAGCGATTAAATTAGCAAGGCTTCATGGGCATAAATTAGGTATTGATACCCCAAACATCATAGTTATGGAGGGTGGATTTCACGGAAGGACAATGGGTACATTATCTGCGTCTGGCGGAAGAAAATACCAGGCAGGTTTTGAGCCATTAATGTCTGGGTATATAAGGGTTCCTTTTGACGATATTGATGCTATTGAAAAGATTTCGAGTAAAAAAAATAAAGTTTCTGCAATTTTTGTTGAGCCCATTCAAGGTGAAGGAGGAGTAAATATACCAAATAATTTTAAGCAATATTTGAAAAAATTAAGACATATTTGTGATCAAAACAAATGGCTATTGATTTTTGATGAAGTACAGTGTGGAATTGGTAGGACTGGTAAATGGTTTGCTCATCAACATTCCTTAGTTAGACCGGACGTCATGACCTTGGCAAAAGGATTGGGCTCAGGTATGCCCATAGGGGCATGCATTGCTAATAAAACTGCTACTCAACTTATGGAGCCAGGAAAGCACGGATCAACTTTTGGTGGTAACCCACTAGCTTGTTCTGCTGGTATAGCAACCTTGAATGCTATTGAAAATGAATATTTAATTAAAAATGCATCGAGACAAGGGTTATTGATAACAAAACTCTTAAATGAAAAATTTAAAAACAACAAGAATATTATTTCAATTAGGTCATTGGGGCTTATGATTGGTATTGAGCTTAGTGTGCCATGTGCTGAGATTGTAAATATTGCATTAGTGAAAAAGCTTTTAATTAATGTAACTTCAGGGAATGTCATAAGACTTCTTCCACCATTAATTATTAGTACAAAAGAGGCTAAAATGTTATCTGATAGATTGACTAAAACGATTGAGATCTTTTTAAGAAATTATGAATAAAATAAAACATTTTTTACAATTTAATGATTTTGGTAAAGACGAAGTTGAGCTTTTATTCGACAGAACAAAATGGATAAAAAAACAATATAAATCATACAAAAAATATTGGCCATTAGAAGATAGAACTCTTGTTATGATCTTTGAAAAGGCAAGTACAAGAACAAGGCTATCATTTGAGGCAGGAATGCATCAATTGGGAGGTGCTGGTATTTACTTAAATACCAGAGATTCTCAATTAGGAAGAGGTGAGCCAGTCGAGGATGCTGCACAAGTAATCTCAAGGATGTGTGACGTAGTTATGATCAGAACTTTTGAGCAAGATATCATTGATAGATTTGCTAAAAATTCAAGGGTACCTGTAATAAATGGATTGACTAATGAATACCACCCATGTCAGATTCTTGCAGATATATACACTTATATCGAAAAGAGAGGTTCTATAAAAGGTAAAACAGTGGCATGGATTGGCGACTCCAATAACGTTTGTAATACATGGCTTCAAGCGGCAGAGTTATTAGATTTCAATATTCATGTTTCAACACCAAAAGGCTATGAGGTTGAGATTGAACGGGCGAGTTACAAGCATTTTGAAGAATTTGAAAATCCAATGGACGCTGTAAGAGGCGCAGATATTGTCACTACCGATGTATGGACTAGTATGGGGTTTGAGTCGGAAAAAAACGAGAGAATAAAAGACTTTACTGATTGGCAAGTAGATAGCGATATGATGAAACTTGCAGGTAAAGATGCTTTATTTATGCATTGCCTTCCTGCGCATAGAGGTGAGGAAGTTACTGCAGATGTAATTGACGGCTCGAATAGTGTTGTTTGGGAAGAGGCAGAAAATAGACTACATGTTCAAAAAGCGCTTTTAGAATATTTAATTTTAGGGAAAGTTAAAATATGATTAAGGATGTAAAAAAAATTGTTCTTGCATATTCTGGAGGTTTGGACACATCAGTAATTTTAAAATGGCTCCAACAAGAATATCAGTGTGAAGTTGTTACTTTTACAGCTGATTTAGGTCAAGGTGAAGAGATAGAGCCAGCTAGAGAAAAAGCAAAAGCAGCTGGAGTTAAAGAAATTTTTATTGAAGATTTGAGAGAGGAATTTGTTAGAGACTTTGTTTTCCCAATGTTCAGGGCTAACACAGTTTATGAAGGCGAATACTTACTTGGTACCTCAATAGCAAGACCACTGATAGCAAAAAGACTTATTGAGATTGCAAAAGAAACTAACAGTAATACTGTGGCTCATGGATCAACAGGTAAAGGAAATGATCAAGTTAGGTTTGAATTAGGAGCCTATGCTTTAAATCCAGATATAAAGATTATTGCACCATGGAGAGAGTGGGATCTTCTTAGTAGAAAAAAGTTAATTAAATTTGCTGAAGACAATAATATCCCAGTTGACATGAAGCACCAAGGTAAAGGAAGCCCTTATAGTATGGATGCTAATCTTCTCCATATTTCATATGAGGGGAGGGATTTAGAAGACCCTACTGCTTCTCCTGATGAAGATATGTGGAGATGGACTAAAAGCTTAAAAAATGCTCCTGATTGTTCAGAAGAAATAATTATTGAGTTTAAAAAAGGTAATCCTGTAGGTTTAAATGGAAAAAGTTTAAAGCCACACGAAATTTTACATCAGTTAAACGTTATAGGCGGAGAACATGGCATAGGTAGGTTGGATTTAGTTGAAAATAGATATGTAGGTATGAAGTCGAGAGGTTGCTATGAAACCCCTGGAGGAACTATCTTACTAAAAGCTCATAGAGCAATTGAATCGTTGACTTTGGATAGAGAAGAAGCTCATCTAAAAGATGAGTTAATGCCAAAATATGCCTCATTGATTTACAACGGGTTTTGGTGGGCTCCAGAAAGATTAGCACTTCAAGCTTTAATTGATACTACACAAGTTAAGGTCGATGGATGGGTAAAGATAAGTTTGTACAAAGGAAACGTTACCATTTTAACTAGGGATAGTAATAATTCATTATTTGATTCAAATATAGCAACTTTTGAAGATGATAGAGGTGCTTATGATCAGAAGGATGCAGAAGGGTTTATTAAAATAAATGCGTTAAGAATGAGAATAGCAGCTAAACAAATTAAGAAATAAATTAGGGAGAGTTAGATATGCCTACATTTGACATAACATCAGAAGCAAATATAGTAAATGTTAAGAATGCAGTTGATGTATCGATGAGAATGATTGATAACCGCTATGACTTTAAGGGGACCACTGCTAAGGTTGAGTTTATGGAGAAGGAGATGATTATTAACTTATTTGGTGATTCTGAATTTCAATTAAATCAAATTAAAGATATTCTATTTCCCACGATGGAAAAGAAAGAAACTGATAGCTCAAAAAGGATTACCTCTAACACTATCGAATCAGTGTCTGGAAACAAATCAAAGCAAATATTAAATATTAAGAATGGAATAGACATAGATTTAGCCAAACAAATTGTTAAAACAATAAAAGAGTCAAAAAGTAAAACACAGGCTAGCATACAGGGAGATGCAGTAAGGGTTTCGGGTGGTAAGCGAGATATACTTCAAGAATGTATTTCTTTAGTAAAATCAAAACATAAGGACTTCCCTTTGAGTTTTGGTAACTTCCGGGATTAGTTTAGTGGGAATTTCACTTTACGAAAAAGTATTTAATAGCCATATTGTTCGAAATGAGGCTGATACATATTTATTATATATAGATAGACACTTAGTTCATGAAGTTACAAGTCCTCAAGCATTCGAAGGGATTCGTTTATCAAACAGGAAGATTTGGAGAAAAAATTCTATTCTTGCTGTTCCTGATCACAACGTTCCAACTACAGACAGAGCTGTTGAAATTCAAGACCCTATTTCTAAAATTCAGGTAGATACACTTGATAAAAATTGTGAAGAGTTTGATTTACTTCAATTTAAAATGAATGATGAACGCCAAGGAATTGTCCATATTGTTGGACCAGAGCAAGGCTCAACATTGCCAGGAATGACTATAGTTTGCGGTGACTCTCATACTAGTACGCATGGTGCTTTTGGAGCAATAGCTTTGGGGATTGGTACCTCAGAAGTTGAGCATGTTTTAGCAACTCAGTGCTTAATTGTGAATAAATTTAAAACAATGCGAATTGCTGTAAACGGCGATCTTCAAGATAAAGTTACCGCAAAAGATATTGCTTTATCAATTATAGGTAAAATTGGTACTGCTGGTGGAACCGGCCATGCGATTGAATTTTCAGGATCAACAATAGAGTCATTATCTATGGAAGGGAGGATGACATTATGTAATATGGCTATTGAGGCAGGATCAAGAGTCGGGTTGATAGGAGTTGACAGTAAAACGATTGAGTACATTAAAGATAAACCCCTTGCTCCTAAAGGTGAGCTATGGGAAAAAGCTAAAAAAAATTGGTTAGACTTAGTAAGTGATGAAGATGCAAAATTTGATTCTGAAATCGAAATTGATGGAAGTTTAATTGAGCCTCAAGTTACCTGGGGGACTTCACCTGAAATGGTCGCAAGTATAACAGGTAAGATTCCTAACCCAGTTGATTATAAAGATAAGACTGTGACTTCTAGCTATGAAATAGCATTAAAATATATGGGTTTAGAACCTAAGACGCCAATCAACCAGATACCTATTGATAAAGTTTTTATTGGTTCTTGTACTAATTCTAGAATTGAGGATTTAAGAGCTGCTGCAGATATTGTAGGTACAAAAAAAATTGCAAAAAATATAAAGTTAGCTTTGGTTGTTCCAGGTTCTGGCTTGGTGAAGGCACAAGCTGAATTAGAGGGTTTAGATAAAATTTTTAAGAGCGCTGGATTTGAATGGCGTGAACCAGGATGTTCGATGTGTTTAGCTATGAATGCAGATAAACTAGGATATGGCGAGAGATGCGCATCAACATCGAATAGAAATTTTGAAGGAAGGCAAGGTCAAGGTGGGAGAACGCATTTAGTTAGTCCACAAATGGCAGCAGCAGCAGCTATTTATGGTAAATTTGTTGATATTAGAGAGCTTAATTAATGAAGCCATTGAATGTACACAAGGGCATTGTAATACCTTTAGATAGGGCAAATGTAGATACTGATGCAATAATTCCTAAGCAGTTTTTAAAATCAATCAAGAAATCTGGTTTTGGTCCCAACTTATTTGAT